>CALXFL010000292.1 GCA_944387515.1 uncultured Clostridia bacterium | reverse complement strand
GGAGACTGTCTGGAGGATGCAAATTATGTCGCAGACCTTTGCAAAAAGAAATTCGGCATCAAAAAAGTGCTGATCGGAGACATCGGTCCCGTCATCGGTACCCACTCGGGACCGGGCACTGTAGCGCTCTTCTTCCGGGGCGAGAGCCGGGATATCTGAAACACAGCAGTAAAAATGGCAGCACACCGTCACGACGATGTGCTGCCATTTTCCATGTATTCTCAAATACCGCCATATTCTTGAAGCCAGGCGGCATCCGGTTGCCTTGTCAGCGGGCAACGGCTCAGATCCGCTGCCAAAATCCGCAATACCCCGGCCAACTCCAACCGCTCCAAATCGAAAGCTGCTTCCACAGCCTTTGTTCCCACCAGGGCTCCCAGCAAATTTCCCGCCACTGCACCAGTGGAATCACTGTCACCATCATGATTGACGGCGCAGATCATCGCTTTGCGGAAATCGCCGGAATACCGTAATACGGCATATAACGCAATAGCCAAGGTTTCCTCAGCCACCCAGCCCTCTCCCAGCTGCCGGATAGCATCGTCATCCGGCAGAGAACGGCCAGCCAGAGAAATCGCCTTCCGGCTCAAAGCCAGAAAGTCCTCCAAACTAGGAATATCTGCATACCATGCCTCCATCTGTGTCAGAATATCCTCTGCAACAGCCAGCAGCTCCGCACCAGGCTGGTGAATCAGCTGAAAGATCATACCTGCCAATGCCGCAGCAGGCAACCAGCCCAACGGATGGCCATGGGTCAGGGCTGCCGCATCTGCGCCCAGATCCATCACCTGAAATAGATTGGCTTCAGGAGTAAATACGAAGGCCACAGGTGCTACCCGCATGACACCGCCGCAGCCCTTGCTATGGTTGATAGGATGCCAGCGGGTTCCTGCCTGCCCGCTTCCCAGAGCCGCCAAACAGGTATTACCTGGCGCACGTCTGGCATGAAGCGCTGGCAGATTGTAAAGCCAGGTCATGGGCCTCTCCACCGTCACATCCTGCCGCTGCGTGGCATACCATTCCAGATAGGCCCGATAAATCCACCGGATGGGAGCACCTGTCTGTCCCTGCATCTGCCGGGCAGTTTCTCCGGCCAGCAAACCACTAGCGGTAAATATCGTCATCTGAGTATCGTCCGAAATAATCGCCTTGCCGTCCTGAAGAACAAAATCCGTGATACCGTCCGGACCGAACCGGCGGCGAATTTCCCGCAGCCGCTGAAATTCCACAGCATACCCCAGGGCATCGCCCACTGCACCACCCAGCAAACTGGCTGTAATTCGATCAAGCCGCTGTCTCTGTAAATCCATATGTGCTCCTTTCCGCCATGCAACAAACGTCCTGATGGACCTGCAAGGCCATAAACCTGATTACAGATATCAATCCGATACCTTCGAAAAATTCGCAGTTTATGGGAATGAGAAAGAAGTGCAAATATCACAAAATGTTATTTAAGTCACACAGATTGCTAATTGTATAATCTGGATGTTCACTTTCTTGGGTGAAGCTCCAATATTGTCCGAATCCCCGCCGAATCCACACGGTATGAAATCCCAGCGCATTGGCTGGAAGGATATCATTGTCGATCCGATCTCCAATCATCACAGCCGCAGCTGGAGAACAATTGCCCGCCTGTAATGCAAGCCGGAATATTCCCGGATCCGGCTTAGCCACTCCCGCTTCAGCAGAAGTAACGACTACATCCACATAGGAAAGAAGGCCATACCGGGCCAGGCGCCTCTGAGCACCCGGAAGCTGATTGGCAATGATACCGATTTTATACTTTTTGGAAAGGCCCATCAGACAGGGAATGGCATCTTCATAAAGACACTCCCTCTGCGTCGGCCATTCAGGCAATGGGACGCCCAACAATCTGGCGGCTTCCCGATCCCCTTTTTGGTTTTGCTTATAGAAGTGCAGAGCCAGCTCATAAACATGAGTATGACTGGTTCCGGACAGCCGGGCGATTTCCTGCAACCGGTACTCATATGCAACGCGTTCATCAATCAGGGTAGAACCCATGTCAAAAAACAGCCACCGGATATCTTTCATTTGTCTGCCACTCTTCCTCATACCAGACCAGACAAGAATCAGCGTCTCCGCCGGTTTCGCCGGTCATTGGCCTGGATGCTGTAAAAACGCCGTTTTTCCTCATACATCCGCTCATCTGCCTCGTCAAGCTGATGCTGCTTTCCTACATACCTGTCTGTACAGCTTTTACCGCTGCCTCAAAGGCCTGCTCCTGAAGATAATCATAAGACTGCCGCGCCAATTCGGATGCTTTCGACGATTCGTTCTTCCTGGATATTATCATCGGCCAGTAACTGATCTGCAGACACCCTTAGTACCTGTGATAGCAGCTTCAGGTGATACACATCTGGCAGACAGTTTCCGTTTTCCCACTTGTAAAGCGCTTGCACTGAAACCCCGATCCGCGTGGCAACATCCTTTTGCGTCAGCTGCTTATGTGTACGGAATTCCCTCAGCCTTTTCCCGAAAAGCTCCTGTGTAAACATAGCATATTCCTCCCGTAGCTTTAAGCATAGCACATCAAGCAGATCGGGACCATTACATACTTGTTGAAGCTGAAACGCGCGGTATCAACCGTAGGTTAATCTTTGTTGGATATGACGACGACAGATTTATGGCTTCTGTGTCAGCCAGTCATACGCAAGCGTCCAGTTAGTATGGGGACACAGCATTCGCCCGGAAGTCATAGTGTCTTCCATGTACGCCAGACAGGCTGCTTCCAGAGAGTGATCCAGAGCGTGCCGGACAGCTTCGTCATAAGGCGGTATGCCCTGTTGATCCCACGCCAGCTTGTCAGCAATGAACAGCGCCATGTCATAGGGTGTTGCGTTGGCGTAAAGAGTCGTGTGGCACTCAATTGCGCTGAGTACAGCGCTGTCCGTCATTCCAAAGTGATCTTCGGCAACGAACCGAGACATTCGCTGGTGCAGGAGGAAGTTGTATCGCTCCTCTGCTTCGCAAACAGGCAGACTATGCGATGCTACATAGTGCAGCATATCAGCAGGCTTGATAACGGCACTGATGTCATGGAGCAGCCCAGCAGCGCGGCACTTGCGCTCGTCAAGCCCATATTGCCTGGCGATCTGTCCACAAACCTCAGCGACAGCCTGGACATGGGCGAGCGTTTTAGGCCGTCCATTGGCTTCGAGAAAAGCCTGAACGTCGGATTCCAGGCAATTGGTGAGGGGCGGTGTAACGACATAAGGGAAGTGGGTGAGCATCATGTTTTCCTCCATGACGGATGAGAAGGGCTGTATCTGATCAAACCCATCCATGGCAAACAAAGTCTTTTGAATACTCAATTTCGCAAGCCGCGCAATGTCCAATGAGACCGATACCGGTATATCTCCTGATGACGCCGCCGTGTGCCACAACAATGATTCTTTCATAGCCCAGATCTACGTACTTATCGAGTACGGGTTTTGTGCGGGCGATGATCTCAGTGATAGATTCCCATTTTCGTGTTTCGCCGTCAGGGTATTCACCCAGGCAACGCATGAAATCCTTATGGAGAATCTTGTTCTCCTCTTCACCCTTTACCTGGAATGTTTTGTCCGGGATGAACTCGTGGAGGGCAACTTCGATTTTGATATCCAGCCCAGTATTCTTGGAAATAATGGCAGCGGTTTGCAGTGCTCTTGTATAAGGGGAAGAAATAATGAGCTGGCAGTCTGAGAGAAGCGGATGCTGCGAAACGGCTTCTGCCTGCTGAATGCCTAAGTCGGATAGCGGGGCCATATCTCTTCCCTGTCCGATAAAGCCTCTTTGATCAACTTCTGCTTTATCAGGCTCGCCGTGGCGGATGAATACGATATTCATGCATACACCTCATGAATCAGATCTTCCGGTTCAATTCTTTCTGCGCTTCCTCGATGGCTTCGGGATCTTCGCTGTTCATTGCCATGCGAAGCCAGTGCTCAGCTTTGGCTTGATCACGGGCTACATAGATACCCCGGTTATAGAATCGCCCAACAAGTTCCATACCTTTGCCATAGCCATGCGTGGCGGATTCCAGATACAGATTGAACGCTGTCTCCAAATTGATCTCAGTGCCATAACCGTGGTGATAGCAGATTCCCAGATTATACGTGGCTTCGATGTGGCCCATATCGTGAGCTTGAGTCAACAGTTTCACAGCCAGTTCATTATCCTCTGGCACACCGTCGCCGTATATATGCTTCATTGCTTGCTCAAACAGAGCTTGTGCTTCTTTCATATCCAAATCTCCGGGTATTCCAAAGAGATTGTAGGTGTTATCTGTTTTTTCTGTAAATGGCATAGCCTTTGGCAAAAAGCTCTGCCACGTTTTCCGTTCGCTGTGATACCTTGCCGGTGCTTCTGGTAGCGTCAACAATGACCACCTCGCGTTTGCTGGCGTCAGCAAATTCCTTGAAAAGCATCACTTGGCTGCCTACCTTTGCGAAGACGTCTCCCTGTTGGATATCATCAAGGTGATCAACGACGCTCGCATAAAGGGGAATATCTCGGGTGGCGATCTTCATGGGCAATTCCCAGCAGACGGTCAACAAGCCGGAGCAATCCACTCCGACGGTGTTATGACTGACCTGCCGTTTTTTGTCTTCGGGAACGTTGCCTGCATACTTGCCGTTTCTGATCCCGGCTTCAAACTCTTCGATGGTTGAGGCATTTCCCCAGCTATATGGAATGCCAACATTCACTTCGTCGACCTTCCACCAACCACAATTGAGTTGTTCGCCTGTCCATGAAATATCGGGTGTATCGACATAAATACCATCAGCGTCAAGGCCATGAAGCACATTTTCAGCATGTGCAGTCCATTGGTAATTGGCATACGCCAAAGCCTTCTCAATTGCTTTCTTGCCCCAAACGTTCGGAAAGGTCATCAAAATTGTCATCTCCTTGAAGCGAATGGGGGGTCTGTCTGAAATAATCAGGGGATCATCCCAAAGTGCTTCATCGCATCTTCAATCGCCTTTTCCTTCTCCGGCGGGCATTTCGGCACCCGATTTCCTTCGGTCTTGGGCTTGTTGTAGTTTTCTCGCTCAATAATGCCGTGCTTGGCCTTCACCTGCGCGATATACAGCGCAGAAACCTTCAGCCCGGTGTGCTCCAGCACATACTCCTGAATCTGCTTGTATGTGCCGTCTGCAAGGAAACCTTCCATATCCATCTCGTCCAGCGGGAATTCCACACGGATATTCTTAGTGGATATGTCGCCCTTGGAAAATGAAACAACGCACTCAACTTGCTGTTCATTGTCCAAACTGATATTCATATCTTCCTCTATGATAGGCAGTCTGAACTTAATGGATTTCA
>CALXFL010000291.1 GCA_944387515.1 uncultured Clostridia bacterium | reverse complement strand
GTTATGGAAAGAGGCTGCTCCGGTGGAACCAGACGAATGCCATTCATTTGAAAGTGGAGAGATTGAGGTGGTGTTCCAATGGCGGCAAAGGCCAGTAAGTGTCCCATTTCATGAATCAATGCAGCATAAAGGCAGTTCGGCCCCCATTCTTTTCCAATCCATTGGAAGAAGAGGCAGAAAACGGCAAAAAAGGAAAAATGCAGTTCTACTTTTGTTTTTCCAATCTGAAAGCAAATCATGCCTTCTCCTCCGGCTGAGGAATAGCAGTGAGGACTTCTCCGTCTCCCAATACCCAAAGTGGGTCAAGCCGTCGGTTCTGGTAGAGAATTTCGAGGTGGAGATGGGGGCCAGTTGCTTCTCCTGTACTGCCGACCTCTGCAATCTTTTGCCCCCTTTTTACTTTGTCTCCTTCCTCCACCAACAGTTTGCTGCAATGGGCATAGAGGGAACAGAACTCATTCTGATGATCCAATAAAATGTACTGGCCGTAGCTGTCATCCTCATCGGAAATTGTCACGGTGCCCGCTGTCACTGCATAGATGGAGGCGCCTTCTGAAGCTGCCAGGTCCAAACCATAGTGAAAGTCCAGTTGTCCACTTATGGGATGAAATCGCCAACCAAAGGGATCGGTCATGGTGGCTTCCTGGAGAGGCTCGAATAAAGGGACGGTCATGATGACTGGGGAAAAATCCGCTGTGGCAGGTGGAGGCATGGGGTCAAAATCCAGGGTAAAGCTGCAAAGTAGAGGTGTGATAATGAGAGAGATTACTGGCAAGATGCGGCGAAAATATGAAGTCATGAGCGGATTCCTTTCTGATGCGGTTCTGGTTATGCATATGCCTGAAAGGAAACAAACATGAAAAAAGAAACCTGAATTTTCACTTTAGGGAATATATGCAGAGAAGTGCTGTAAAAAGCGATATTTGTATATATTTGCCTGTTTATTTAGAGGATATGGCACAAAACAGAGTAAAAAGGCAAAGGAATTCAGCCTTTTTCCTTATAAAATTAGCTCTTGAAGGATGCGGGAAAAGAGTACTTTACTTCCTGTAAGAGCGTGCTATAATCAGGATATAGCCTGTATTCAAAGGAGATGTTTGAGGATGAAAGATTCTGTTAAAGTCGGTATTATCGGTCTCGGCGGACGGGGATCCTCCCTGTTGGAACATGTTATTCTGACAATGCGGGACGTAGAAATCGTTGCTGTCTGCGACCTGTATGAGGATCGTGCCCAAGAAGGCGGTAAAATTGTTGAGAAAGCGGGCCGTCCGGCACCGGTGGTGACTCAGAATTACCGTGATATTCTGGCTATGCCTGAAGTGGACGCCGTTGTAATTACTACTTCCTGGCGGGATCATTTCAAAATCGCCATTGAGGCTATGCGGGCTGGCAAATATGTAGGATGTGAAGTTGGCGGTGCCTATTCGCTGGATCAGTGCTGGGAGCTGGTGCGTACCTATGAGGAAACAGGCGTTCCTTGTATGATGATGGAAAACTGCTGCTTTGGCCGGGAAGAGCTGATGGTGCTCCGGATGGTACGAGAGGGCATTTTCGGTCAGGTCGTACATTGCTCGGGCGGATACCGACACGATCTGCGTGAAGAGATTGCCTATGGTAAAGAAAATCGCCATTATAGGTTGGAAAATTATCTCCGCCGCAATTGCGAGAACTACCCGACCCATGAATTGGGCCCTATTGCCAAAATTCTGGACATCAACCGTGGCAATCAGATGCTCAGCCTGGTTTCCATGTCTTCCAAGGCTGCTGGCCTCAAAGAATATATTCGTACTGTTAAAGGCGAGCAGGATCCGTTGGCATCGGCAGAGTTTGCCCAGGGCGACATTGTCACCACGATGATTCGCTGTGCCAGAGGAGAAACGATCCTGCTGACGTTGGATACTACGCTGCCCCGTCCCTACAGCCGGGGATTCCATGTGCAGGGTACCAAGGCCATGTTTGAGGAAGATAATCTTTCTCTCTATATTGATAGCCCGGAGAATCAGAAGCTGCATTTCGAATGGAAAGGGCAGTGGGGCAATGTAGAGCAGTATCGGGATCAGTACGAGCATCCGGTGTGGCAGTCCTTTCTGAGAGAGGATGATCCCAAGGTAGGACATGGCGGTATGGACTGGCTGGAGTTTAGGGCGTTCTTTGACAGTGTAAAGAATGAGACTGAGGTCCCGGTGGATGTATATGACATGGCAGCCTGGTCTTGTATTTCGGTGCTTTCCGAACAGTCCATTGCAATGGGCAGCCAGCCAGTAGCGATTCCTGACTTTACCCAGGGTAAATGGATTACCAGAGAACCGCAGGCGGATTGGACTTATACTACTAGCAAGTAAAGGCAAAAAAGATGGAGAAGAAAAAATCTCCATCTTTTTCTATTTTTTTGCAAAAGGTGTTGACAAAGCTTTCCAGGCGTGGTATTATACTAAAGCTGTCTCGAACGGCGGCCCAAAAACCCCCTAGTTTTCCAGGAAAGCACAAAAAAGTTTGAAAAACTTGAAAAAAGTGCTTGACAAAGAAAACCAAGTGTGGTAAAATA
>CALXFL010000290.1 GCA_944387515.1 uncultured Clostridia bacterium | reverse complement strand
ATCTGTTCAGGATTCCAGCCCGAAGATCCGCCGGAGTTCCCGCCGGGAATGGATGTCCAGCTTGTCAAAGACCACCTTGAGCCGGGATTTCACGGTGTTGTCGGACAGGAACAGCCGTTCGCTGATCTCCTTGTTGGAGAAGCCCCGGGCCGCCAGCAGCGCCACCTCCCGTTCCCGCTCGGTGAGCGCCGTGTGAGAGCCGGATTCCTGGTGCTTCAGCTGGCCTGCCAGGTAGAGCACCTGGTCCACTGTGGGGTCGTCCAGCTGGGAAAGCAGCGGCCGCACCTGGGGCGCCGTCAGCGGCAGCCAGAGGCGCTCTGTACGGGCCAGGGTGAGGCCCTGGCGCAGATACTGAAGCATCCGTTCCGAGTCCTTCAGGCGGCTGGCAGCGGCGCTGCAAGCGGCACAGCAGCCGATCTTCAGCGGCAGGCTGATGCTGCCTGCCATCAGGCACTCGCCATAGGTCAGCGCCGACGGGTCCTCGGCCCGGGACAGCCTGGTCAGCTTCAGCATGGTAAAGAAGGTACGCTGGGGCGGAGACAGCAGCGCCTCCTCCCCGGGGAGCTGGGCGCGGTGCTCCAGCAGGCAGGCTTGGGCCAGCCGGGCCACCGGCAGCAGCGAGCCGACACGATGCCGCTCCAGCCGTTCCATGGCCTGGGCCATCCAGTCCTCTGTCTGCTCCCGCTGAAGGCTGGCGGTAAGGCTGAGCAGCAGGACGCCGGAAAGGTAGCCGCCCCACTGGCTCTGTCCCGGCGCAGCCATGACCACGCTCCGGGCACAAAACCGGGCCTTTGTCAGATCGCCCTGAAGCAGCGCCACCTCGCCCCGCATCTGCAAAACCATGCAGTCCAGCAGGCCGTCAAAGGGCAGCTCCGCCGAAAGGTCCTGAAGGGCATCCAGCTCCTGGGCCAGGTTTTCGCCCTCTGCGGCAAAGTGGAGAAGCAGCATGGGCGCACTCCAGCTGAGCAGCAGCTGAACCACCTGGGGCAGCAGGTCGGGCGCCTCTGCGGCGGTGCGCCGCAGGAAGTACCGCAGGCCAGCCATGCCCCCCCGCCGGGAGCCCAAAGGCAGCAAGCCGAAGGAATTGTTCCAGACCTGCCGCAGCAGGCCGAGCATCCAGTCTCCCTGGGGCGGCAGTGCCGCTCCGGAGCTGTGGCGCAGGACGGTCAGCATCCTGTCCATGACAGGGGCGGACAGGCGGGACAGGCCCCGTCCCGTCAGCAGATGGGAAAGGCTCAGCCAGTTCTCCCCCTCGCAGAGGAGCAGCGCAGCCTCGTCCCACTCCTCCCGGGCCAGCATCGCCCGTCCGGCGCGGCTGAGGATGCGGCGGCGCTGCTCGCCGGGCAGGCAGTCAAACTGCCGCCGGACACAGCGCCGGAAGACGGGATGGGGGCGGTAGAGCGCCCCTTCCGGCTCGGTGGTGAGGAAAAGGCAGCGGTGGGACAGCGCCGCCAGCACGGCGGACAGGTCCTCTCCGGGCAGGAGGGCCTGCAAAAAGTCCCCGGCCTCCGCCATGGTGAAGGATGGAAAATGGCAGAGGTGCAAAAGCACCTGACGTTCTGCCGGTGCCATGGGCTCCCAGACGGCCTGTGCCATCCAGAGCAGGAAGTCCGCTGGCAGCCGCAGGCTGCCCTCCCGCCGGTACTGGTTCACACAGGCATAAAGGGCTGGCAGCCAGCCCTCCGTCCACTGGAACAGCTGGCTTTCCTCCTCTTCTGACAGGGAGATGCCCTGCCGCAGAAAAAAAGCGCCCAGTTCATCCGCTGGCAGGGAAAGCTCAGCCAGCGAAACGGCGCAGCAGCATCCCGACAGGAACCATTCGGCCGCCCAGGGCACCCGCTCCCGTCCCACCAGAATCAGGGAAAGGGAAACCGGCTGTCCGTCTGCAAGCAGCCTGGATATCAGGAGCATCAGCTCCTGGAAAAAGCGGTCCAGCCAGGGGGTCCCGCCATGGTAATCCTCTGCCGCCAGCACAAGCGGCTCCGAAACCCGTTCCAGCAAAAGCGCTGCGGCCTCTGCCGGGTCCAGTCCGGCGGGAAAGGGCTCGCCAAGCTGACTGGCCAGCCGGGCGGCCACCTGTTCTCCGGTATTTTCTCCCCGGAGAAGGCAGAAGGGTCTGCCGCTTCGCCGCAGGTATTCCTGAACCGCTGTGGTCTTACCGCTGCCCACCGGAGCGGTGACAACAGTCAGCGGCAGCTGTTCCATCTGTTCAAAGCAGGCTTCCAGCCGGCGTCCGAAAAAGAGATGCGTGGATGTCGGGGATATGGTCTGCGTCATACTGCCGCCTCCTCTCTTGACTTGTTATAATCTATTATAGGGAAAGGACCCTGTCTTGTCAAGTATGGGTTGGCGTCTTTTGGAGAATTTTGGACGTTTTAGGAAAAGATTTGGAGAAAAATGGTGGGGAGGGCTTGTTATTTGGGCAGAAGCCCAGTATACTTTTGTTATAGGCAGGCTTTACAGAGGGCCGGGCAGCGGAACCCGTGATTTTCTGCCCCTCAATAATTAGTTTTATACATAACAGAAAGGATGATCCAAATGCAAACCGGCAATGGCTGGAAGGAATACCTGGGAGACCGGGCCTTTTACCGGAAAATGATTCAAATTGCCGTTCCCATCTCCCTCCAGCAGCTGATTACGGTGGGCATCAACCTGATGGACACCATCATGCTCAGCAGCATGGGCGACGCCCAGCTCTCTGCCTCCTCCCTGGCGGGACAGTTCATCAACATCTTTCAGATCTGCTGCATGGGAATCGGGATGGGGGCCTCGGTGCTGACTGCCCGCTTCTGGGGCATGGAGGACCGGGACTCGCTGCGGCGGACGGTGACGATTATGCTGCGGTTCTGCGCGGTCTTCGCCACGGTCTTCACCCTCGCCACCCTGCTGGCGCCGGTCTGGATCATGAAAATCTACACCTCCGACACCACCATCATTGACTATGGCTGCCTCTACCTGAAATGGCTGATTCCCACCTACTACTGCATGGGATTCTCCCTGACCTGCACCATTATTTTGCGCAGTGTGGGGCAGGTGCGGCTGCCGCTGCTGTCCTCCATCGCCGCCTTTTTCATCAACGTCTTCTTTAACTGGGTATTCATCTTCGGTAAGCTGGGCGCACCCCGGATGGAGATTGCCGGCGCCGCCCTGGGCACCCTGATTGCCCGCATTTTCGAGTTCTGCTTCATCTGCGGGTACTTCTTCTTCCGGGACAGCCGGATCTCCTACCGGCTCCGGCACCTGCTGCTCCCCTGCCGCAGCCTGGTGGGCGAGTATATGCGGATCAGCATCCCGGTGCTCATCAGCGACAGCCTGCTGGCGCTGGGCAACAATGCGGTTGCCATGGTCATGGGCCGGATCGGCAGCACCTTTGTGGCAGCCAACGCCGTCACCACTGTGGTCCAGCAGCTGAGCTCGGTCCTGACCCAGGGCATCGCCAACGCCAGCGGCATCATCACCGGCCACACCATGGGCATGGGCGATTACGAAAAAGCCCAACGCCAGGGCTACACCTTCCTGGGGCTGGGGTTCGTCATCGGCTGTGTGGCGGCGGCCCTCATCATGCTGCTGCGCCAGCCGGTCATCCAGTATTACCAGGTTTCCGAGGAAACCCGGCTTATCGCCGAAGAGCTCATGGACGCCATCAGCTTTATTGTCATCTTCCAGGCCATGAACTCCATCCTCACCAAGGGTGTACTCCGGGCAGGCGGCGATACCCGCTTTCTCATGGCGGGAGACATTCTGTTTCTCTGGGTGGCGTCGGTGCCGCTGGGCGCGCTGGCGGGACTGGTGCTTCATTGGCCGCCCTTCTGGATTTACACGATGCTGAAGATCGACCAGATCATCAAGTGTGTCTGGTGCTTCTTCCGGCTGCGCAGCCGCAAATGGATGAAAAAGATCTCAGCCCCTGCAAAGGCATGAA
>CALXFL010000289.1 GCA_944387515.1 uncultured Clostridia bacterium | reverse complement strand
TGCTTTTGAAAAATATGCTTGCAAAGTATTTCAAACTATGCTATAATATAAAACCGTCGGGGGCGTAGCTCACCTGGGAGAGCGCTTGAATGGCATTCAAGAGGTAGTCGGTTCGATCCCGATCGTCTCCACCAAAGGTTCTGAAGAGAAATCTTCAGAACCTTTTCTCTTTTCTCCAAAAATACCAAACGTTAAAAATCACGCAAATATGTCAAAACGGATATTCGCTTTCTTTCAGCGAATATCCGTTTTTCATTGTCAGCCTTCCTGATAGACTATTTTACCATCAATCAGCGTCGCCATTGTTGTATACTGCACATCCGTCAGGGGATTTCCGCGGAAAATAGCAATGTCTGCATCTTTGCCCGGTTCCAAACTACCTACCCGATCGGCAATTCCTACAATCCGCGCAGGATTGATGGTAATGGCTTTCCAGGCCTCTTCTTCCGGCAAGCCCGATTTCACAGCAAGTCCCGCACAAAGAGGAAGATAGCAAAGCGGAATGACAGGAGAATCTGTAATGATCGCTACCTCCAGACCTGCTTTGGCCAATACGCCAGGTGTTTCAAAGCTCTTATTCTTCAGTTCAATTTTGGTTTTGCTTCCAAAAGAGGGACCGATCAACACGCCCCGTCCTTCTTTTGCCAGCTCATCTGCAATGAGAGCACCATCTGTGCAATGATCCAAGGTGATTTTCAAATCAAACTCCTTGGCAATCCGCAAAGCGGTAAAAATATCATCCGCACGATGTGCATGGGCTTTCAAAGGAATCTTTTTCTGCATAACCGGACGCATTGCATCCATCCGAAGATCAAAATCCGGTTTTTCCGTGGTTTTGCCTGTCTCGTAGGCATTCCAAGCTTCGTCATAGGCTTTTGCCTTATAGAGTGTTTCTCGAAGCAGAGCTGCAACGCCCATTCTGGTCTGGGGCATCTTTTTATCATTGCCATAGCAGCGGCGGGGATTTTCACCAAAGGCAATCTTCATGGCCACCGGCTGACGGAGAATCATGTTATCCACCCGTTTCCCTGCCAATTTGACTGCACAGAAAGTACCACCAATGACATTGGCACTGCCCGGTCCGGTCACGGCACAGGTAACACCAGCCGCTGCCGCTTCCGGAATGGCTTCATCCATGGGATTGAAACCATCGATTCCCCGCATCTGCGGTGTAACCGGGTCTGTGATTTCATTGGTATCATTGCCAGCCCAGCCGATGATCTCCTCCATCATACCGATATGGCAGTGCCCATCCACAAATCCAGGGGTAACCAGGCAGCCGGCAGCGTCAAACACTTCTGCATCTGCTGGAGCCTCTACGGTTTCTCCCACCGCAACAATCTTTCCCTGGTCAATCAGGATCTGACCTACGGGCAAATCGTCTCCGGCCATTGTTTTTATCTTTCCGTTTACAATCAACAGCATTTGTGATTTCCTCCTTTTACAGGGCTTTTCTTCATTGTAAGCCAATTTTTCTGTAAAAGAAAGTGTTTTTTTAGAGATTGGGTGCAAAAAACCGCTGTTTTTCAGAGAATAAAAAAAAGGCATTGGAACCATGTTCCAATGCCTTTTGGTGGAGACGATCGGGATCGAACCGACTACCTCTTGAATGCCATTCAAGCGCTCTCCCAGGTGAGCTACGCCCCCGACGAGAATTTATTATAGCACACCCAAACAAAAAAAGCAAGTACTTTCTGCAAAAAAATCGAATTTCCTTAAAACATCTTCATGGTTCACAGAATCCAAAATCCCAAAATGCCCAGTAAGAGGCCAAGGCCCATCCCTGCCAGCACATCCGTCACCCAATGCACACCCACAAGAACCCGGCTGGCTGCTACCAGCAAAGCTGCCAACAGCCATAAAACAGAAAGCGCTGGAAAGTGCCAGCAAAACGCCAATGCAATAATCATGGCACTGCCGCATGATTGCTGGGAAAGGAATCCCTTCTCCCATCCCGTCGGATCAAGGGCAGGATATCCAGCTTCTCACAGGGACGGGGACGGGCAATCCATCTGCGCAGCAGACGGCAGATTACGAGCGTAACGGCTGGCACTGCCAGCGTTTGCAGCAAAGCTTCCCTGCGAAAAACCAGGGACCATCCACAAAGAAGGACATAACCGCCCATAAAGCACCGGGGCAGCCATCTGGCCGTTAGGCATACCAGCCGGGCCACCGCAGGACGCCTTTTGAGGGCAGCCAGCATCTTTTCATAGGAAATCACCATGCCGCCTGACACCCCGGCTCAATGACTCCAGGCATTTCCCGCAGACTGGAGATGGTATAGGTCGGCTTCAGGAAACCGGATTCTGCTCCCTTCCAGTTGAGCCAGCAGGTATCCAACCCTGCGTGGATTCCCCCCTGGATATCCGAAGAAAGAGAGTCTCCAATGGCTAACACCCGCCGATGGTCCACATCTGGCAGATGGCGGAATACATAGTCATAATATTCCCGTTGTGGCTTCTGAAAGCCACTGTCTTCCGATACAAAGATATCGGCAATACAATCCCGCAGCGGCGCTTTTTCCAGCCGTCGGTGCTGTACCTGAGAGATGCCATTAGTGGTCAGGTAAATGGTGCAGCCCATGGCTACCAACTGCCGGCAGAGCGCCTCTGCTCCGTCCAGCAGATAAGAAGCCTCGCCCAAGTAGTAAGGGTACCGTTCACAGGCTTTCAATGGGTCTCCCGAAAGCCCGGCCTGTTCAAACAGCCGAATGAATCGTGCTTCCTTCAAAAAAGGCTTGGTAACCAATCCCTTTTCAAATTCCTTCCACAGGCCATCATTGATCCGGCTATAAAGGGCAATCAGCGAAGGCGTTGCCAGAATTCCACAATCCTTCAGCGCCTTCTGAAGGGCTTCCTGCTCGCTTCTGTGAAAGTCAAAAAGAGTTTCATCGGCATCCATCAGCAAAACATCATACCGTCTCATGACGCATCCTCCAGGTCTATCTTCTCACAGGCCATCCAGCCTTCTCCGCTGTCCCAGTAGGCGGTGTCCCCCACCAGTTGAAACGTCACAGTCTCCTCTCCAAAATTGCAGCTACTGTCCGAAAGAGGAATGGTGCGCTGGTCTCCTACCACCGTAGCATCTACTGTAACAGCCTCACCCTCTGGCAGGGCGTCCAGCTGTTCCCCGGTCATCTGATAGAGTTCTCCACCGTAACAGAGCATGGGCGGATACATGGCCTCCTGGCGGGCTGAGAGCCAGGCAGAAACGCCAGTCCATCCCACACCCAGCAGCATCAGGGCCGCCAGCAGGATGCTGAAAAATTGTACCGTTCTCTTTTTTGTCTTCTCTTTCATCTTGATCGGCTCCATCGTTTTATTTGTTTCATTATACCCCTGGGGTATGAAAAAAACAATTCCTTCTCTGTAAACAAAAATCCGTCCCGGAAAATCCGGGACGGACCGTACAAACTGGAATCAGACCAGCTCGATGATAGCCATTTCAGCAGCGTCTCCACGACGGGGACCGATCTTTACGATCTTGGTGTAACCGCCGTTGCGATCTGCGTATTTGGGGCCAATCTCATCAAACAGCTTCTTGGCTACGTCTTCCTTGGTGACATAAGCCAGAACCTGACGCTTGGCGTGCAGGGTGTTGTCCTTGCTGAGGGTAATCATCTTCTCAGCCATGGCACGAACTTCCTTTGCTCTGGTGACGGTGGTCTCAATCTTGCCATTTTCCAGCAGGAAGGTAACCATCGCTCTGAGCATGGCTTTTCTATGATCAGAGGTTCTGCCGAGTTTTCTGCTACCGGGCATCGAAATTCACTCCTTACCTTAAGGTTTATTCGTCATCGGGAGTCAGGCTGAAGCCCAGTGCATCGAGCTTCGCCAGAACTTCCTCAAGCGATTTTCTACCGAGGTTTCTGACTTTCATCATCTCTTCCTCGGACTTGCTGATCAAATCTTCTACCGTGTTGATACCGGCACGTTTCAGACAGTTGAAGGAACGTACAGACAAGTCAAGCTCCTCAATGGTCATCTCCAGGACTTTTTCCTTGCCCTTGTCGTCCTTTTCGACCATAATATCGGTCACATAAACTTCATCCGACAAATCTACAAACAGATTAAGATGCTCTGTGAGAACCTTGGCTCCAAGCGAAACTGCTTCCTTGGCCGAAATGGTTCCATCTGTCCATACTTCAAGAGTCAGTTTATCGTAGTCGGTGATCTGTCCGACACGGGTATTCTCAACCGTATAGTTCACCTTGAGAACCGGGGTATAGATGCTGTCCACCGGAATAGCGCCAATGACATTGGCAATCTTCTGCTTGTTGCGTTCACTGGGAACATAGCCGCGGCCTTTGTCGATGACAATTTCCATGTACAGCTTGGCACCCGCACCCAGGGTAGCGATGTGCATACCCGGATCCAGAATCTCCACCTCGGAGTCAACCTTGATGTCACCAGCGGTGACCTCGCACTCGCCCTCGGCTTCAATATGGATGGTCTTGGGGGCGTCACCATGGATCTTGGCGATCAGTCCCTTCATATTCAGGACGATCTCGGTGACATCTTCCTTCACACCCGGTACCGTGGAAAACTCGTGCTGAACTCCATCGATTTTGATTGATGTGACTGCTACACCGGGAAGCGAGGAGAGCAGCACCCGTCTGAGGCTGTTGCCCAGCGTTGTGCCATAACCGCGTTCGAGGGGCTCTAATACAAATCGTCCGTAGGTACCATCGGATTTAATCTCAGCCGTTTCGATGACCGGCTTTTCAATCTCAATCATTTATAACCCTCCCAGGCAGTAAAGTCGTACAGGCTGATGAAAACACAGCCTGCAGCTGTCGCTGAACCATCAACCATTATTTGGAGTACAGCTCGACGATCAGGTGTTCCTGAACATCCAGATCGATGTCCTCACGGTTGGGCAGGCGAAGAACCTTGGCGGTATAGGTTTCCCGGTTCATATCCAGCCAGATGGGAACAGGTCTGGAACCACAGGACTCCTCGATAGCCTTGAACTTCTCGCTCTGACGGCTGCCATCGCTCAGGGTGATCACATCGCCTTCCTTCACGATGAGAGAAGGAATGTTGACCTTGCAGCCATTGAGTTTGAAATGGTTGTGACGAACCAGCTGACGGGCTTCAGCTCTGGAATTGGCCATGCCCATTCTGTAAACCACGTTGTCCAGACGGCACTCCAGCAGTCTGAGCAGGTTTTCACCGGTCATGCCGGGCTTTCTCTCAGCCAGCTCAAAGTAGTGAGCGAACTGGCTCTCCAGCACGCCGTAGTAACGCTTGGCGGTCTGCTTGGCTCTCAGCTGCATGCCATACTCAGAAACCTTCTTGCGGTTCTGGCCATGCTGGCCGGGGGCGTAGCCTCTCTTGGCGAAGGGGCAGTGCTCAGAGTAGCATTTCTGGCCCTTCAGGAACAGTTTCTGGCCTTCGCGGCGGCACATTCTGCATACCGCACCGGTATATCTTGCCATTTGTTTGCACCTCCTGTTATACGCGTCTTCTCTTGGGGGGACGGCAACCGTTGTGAGGAATCGGGGTCACGTCTTTGATCATCCGAACTTCCAGGCCGGCAGCCTGCAGGGCTCTGATTGCAGCCTCACGTCCGGAACCGGGGCCCTTTACATAGACCTCAACGGTCTTCAGGCCATGCTCCATAGCAGCCTTGGCAGCGGTCTCAGCAGCAGTCTGAGCAGCAAAAGGAGTAGATTTCTTGGAACCCTTGAAGCCCATCTCACCAGCGCTGGCCCAGGAAATGGCGTTGCCCTGGGTATCGGTGATGGTGACAATCGTGTTGTTGAAGGTGGACTGGATATGAACGGCGCCACGCTCGATGTTCTTGCGTTCGCGGCGTCTGCGAACATTGGTCTTTTTAGCAGTAACCTTTGCCATCTTTCAGTATCCCTCCCTGAATTATTTCTTCTTATTGGCGATGGTCTTCTTCGGGCCTTTTCTGGTACGGGCATTGGTCTTGGTTCTCTGTCCTCTGACGGGCAGGCCCTTTCTGTGACGAATGCCGCGGTAGCAGCCGATTTCGACCAGTCTCTTGATGTTCAGAGCAACGTTTCTTCTCAGGTCGCCCTCAACCTCATAGTGTTTGTCAATATACTCACGAAGCTTGGTAGCATCCTCTTCGCTCAGATCCTTGACTCTGATGTCGGGATCAATGCCGGTAGCGGCGAGGATATCGTTCGCGGATTTGCGGCCGATGCCATACACGTAGGTCAGGCCGATTTCAATGCGCTTTTCTCTGGGTAAATCAACACCAGCGATACGAGCCATTTAGTGCACCTCCAATGCGGAGCAGTACCTCTCCGCAGATTTCCAGTAGTTTGTTGTGTCCTCTGACGAACAGGCCCAAAGCCTGCTCTTAACCCTGACGCTGTTTGTGCTTGGGGTTTTCACAGATGATCATCACTTTGCCTTTGCGCTTGATGACCTTGCACTTTTCGCAGATGGGTTTAACCGAAGGTCTTACTTTCATCTGAAATTACCTCCTCGAGTTATTTGGAACGCCAGGTGATACGTCCCTTGGTCAGATCGTACGGCGACATTTCCACCGTCACCTTATCGCCGGGCAGAATGCGAATAAAGTTCATCCGCAGTTTGCCGGATATATGAGCCAGAATGGTGTGTCCATTGGGCAGTTCCACCTTGAAGGTGGCGTTGGGAAGGGCGTCTACGACGACCGCATTCTCAATCTCGATCACATCATCTTTTGCCAAAAGAATCCCTCCTGTGCAAGGCTGCCGCGCCGTCCGGGCCAAAGTTCCATGGCCAGAGCGCCGCCCTGAGCTTCTTGTCAGTGGTTATGATTTCCATGTCAAGCACCTCTCCGGTGAGGGAAAGATGCCTGGGATTTTTCCGCTTTGGTTTTTCAAGAAGTCTTGACCGGCCATTTGCCAGATATGCAAAGCCGTTCTCCACTCTCACCACAGCGAAATATCCCTTGTCGTGGCCGTTTTTGCTTTCCACGATTGCGCCGGTTTTCAGCTCCATCTTCACGCCCCTTATTTCCTCTTGGTCAGGATCATGGGACCGTTGGAGGTAATGGCGATCGTGTGTTCAAAATGCGCCGCATTGGCGCCTGTCACGGTTTTGGTTGTCCAGCCGTCCGGCATGATCCGGACGCCGTCCCCTTTCATGGTGATCATCGGCTCTATGGCAATGGTCATTCCTTCCACCAGCCGGGGCCCGTGGCCGGCACGACCAAAGTTGGGAACTTCGGGATCTTCATGAAGCGCCTTACCGACGCCATGGCCCACAAACTTGCGGACGATCCCGTAGCCGAACTGAGTCACATGGGTTTCAATGGCATGGGAGATATCACCGATGCGGTTTCCCACTACCGCCTGTTCAATGCCTTTATAAAGGGCTGCCTCTGTTTCCCGAAGCAGCTGCTTGTTTTCCTCGGTGGTATTGCCCACAATAAAGGTGTAGGCGTTGTCACCGTGGAACCCGTCGCAGCAAGCGCCCACATCGATGCTGACGATATCCCCTTCCTCCAACCGGTATCCATCCGGAATACCGTGGATCACCACGTCGTTGACCGAGATGCAGGCCGAAGCGGGGAAGCCATACAGTCCTAAGAAGGACGGTTTGGCGCCGCAGCGAACGATGTAATCGTGCATGGCCTTGTCGATTTCTTTGGTGGTAATGCCGGGGCGAATCAGCTCCTCTGCCACATTGAGGGCATCGGCTGAGATTTTGCAGGGCTTCAGCATGGTGCGCAGCTCTGACTGGGTCTTTAAAACAATCATGGAACTTATGCCTCCAGCGCCTTCAGCGTCAGTGCAGAAGTTTCAGCGACTTCCTCCTGACCTTCTACCACAACCAGCTTGCCGGTCTGCTGATAGTAATCCTTCAGCGGCTCGGTCTGTGCATGATAAACCTGCAGACGCTCTTTGATCGTGTCGGGATGGTCGTCCTTGCGCTGTACCGTTTTGGCGCCGCACTTATCGCAAACGCCCTCGACCTTGGAAGGTTTGTAATCCAGATGATAGGAAGCGCCGCAGCCTTCGCAAACTCTTCTGCCGGACAGACGCTGCATGATCTTCTCATCCGGAACTTCGATGTCCAGGACCTTGTCGATCTCAACGCCCATCTGGGAGAGGGTTTCGGCCTGCGGAACAGTTCTGGGGAAGCCGTCCAGGATGAAGCCGGCCTGACAGTCGTCCTGAGCCAGACGCTCCTTGAGGATGTTGATGACGATCTCGTCGGGAACCAGCTTGCCGCCATCCATATAGGTTTTGGCTTCCATCCCCAGAGCTGTGCCGTTTTTAACGGCTTCTCTGAGGAGGTTGCCTGTGGAAATCGCCGGAATGTTCAGTGCGTTGCAGATTACTTCGGCCTGAGTGCCTTTGCCTGCGCCGGGAGCGCCCAATAAAATAAGCTTCATTTGAGTCCCATCCTTTCCAAACAATACCAATCGATTTCGTGTGATTTATTCCAGGAAGCCCTTGTGATGCCGCATGGTCATCTGGGATTCCAGAGTCCGCATAGTCTCCAGTGCAACGCCGACCACGATCAGGATGGAAGTACCACCCAGCGAAACATTGGCCTTGGTGAGTGCAGAGAAGAGAATCGGGAAGACGGCGATAATACCCAGGAAGAGAGCACCCAGCAGGGTGATCTTGGAAATGATCTTGCTGATAAAGTCCACCGTGGGTTTGCCCGGACGAATACCGGGAATCGCGCCGTTGTTCTTCCGAAGTCCGTTTGCAATCTCAACAGGATTGTACTGAATGGCGGTGTAGTAATAGTTAAAGCCCAAAATCAGCAGGAAGTAAAGGATACCATAGAAGGGGTTGTTGTACTGGAAGAGCTGGAAGAAGCCATCCCAGAAGCCGCCCTCTTTCACCGACACAAAGGTACCGATCATGTTGGGAATCTGCATAAAGGACATGGCAAAGATGATGGGCATAACGCCGGTCATGTTTACCTTGATCGGAATGTGGGTGTTCTGTCCGCCGTACATCTTGCGGCCCACAATCCGCTTGGCATAGGAAACCGGAATCCGTCTTTCGGCGTTGGTCATAAAGACGATGAAGCCGATCATCGCCGCGAAGATCACGACGATGGCAGGAACCAGGAAGTAGTACTTCGGTTCGCTGCTGCCCATCTTCCACCAGGCCATCAGCATCTGGAAGGCCTGCGGACCACGGGAAAGGATACCGGTAAAGAGGATGATGGAAATGCCGTTTCCAATTCCTTTGGCGCTGATCTGATCACCCAGCCAAACCACCACGCAGGTGCCGGCGGTAAAGCTGCCGATGATAACCAGAGCCGAGAATACACCAGCGAATCCGCTGGTATATTCCAGCACACCGCCTGTATTCCGGAGAACCAGATAGAAAGCGGTGGCCTGAATCAGAGCCAGTGCCAGGGTTGTATACCGGGTAATGGCCTGAATCTTTTTGCGTCCATCGCCGCCCTCTTTGGCCAGACGTTCCAAAGGAGGGAGCGCAATGGTGAGCAGCTGGATAATGATCGAGGCGTTAATGTAGGGTGTGATGGACATAGCAAAAATCGTCGCATTACCCAACGCACCACCGGTCATGATATCCAGGTAGCTGAGGAAGTCTGCGCCGCCGCCAATCATCTGCTGAAGGGCGGTAGGATCCAGGAAAGGAACCGTCAACGCAGAACCCAAACGGTAAAGCACAAGGATGATAATGGTGTAAACGATCTTCTTGCGAAGGTCTTCCTGTTTGAAAGCATTTCTCCAGGTTTGAAACACCTTAGATCACCTCGGCCTTTCCTCCTGCTGCTTCAATCTTTTCAGTGGCAGATTTGGAGAAAGCAGCCGCTTTAACGGTGAACTTCTTGGTCAGTCCGCCGTTACCCAGGATTTTCACGCCGTCGTACTGGTTTTTCACCAGACCGCAGGCGATCAGGGCCTCTACATCGATCACTGCACCGTCCTCGAACTTGGCTTCCAGGTCGGACAGGTTTACAATGGCATACTTGGTAGCAAAGTTGTAGTTGTTGAAGCCTCTCTTGGGAAGGCGTCTGTACAGGGGCATCTGGCCGCCTTCAAATCCGGGTCTTACACCGCCGCCGGAACGGGCGTTCTGGCCCTTGTGGCCTTTGCCTGCGGTTTTGCCATTACCGGAACCGTGGCCTCTGCCAACGCGGAAATGCTCTTTGGTAGAGCCGGGAGCCGGAGCTAATTCATGCAGTTTCATGCTAGTCGCACCTCCTTGATTAGTTTTCGGTGACCTCGACGAGGTGGGAGATCTTAAATACCTTGCCTCTGGTAGCGGCATTGTCGGGCTGAACCGAAACGTCGCCAACCTTTCTCAAGCCAAGAGAAGCGGCAATGGCAATCTGGTCCTTCTTTTTGCCGGCCAGACCCTTCACGAGTTTCACAGTCAGGTTTGCCATGGTGTCTGCCTCCTTAACCTAAAATTTCTGCGGCAGTCTTGCCTCTGATGGCAGCCACTTCGTTGACATTTCTCAGAGCCTTCAGGCCGTTGATGGTTGCTCTGACCACGTTGCAGGGGTTGTTGGAGCGCAGAGCCTTGGTACGGATGTCCTTGATGCCTGCAATCTCAACAACGGCACGAACGGGGCCGCCAGCGATAACGCCGGTACCTTCGGGAGCGGGCTTGAGCAGCACTCTGCCAGCGCCGAACTCGCCGATGATCTCGTGAGGAATGGTGGTACCCTTCAGGGCCACTGTAATCATGTTCTTCTTGGCGTCCTCGATGCCCTTGCGGATTGCATCGGGAACCTCGCCGGATTTACCCATGCCAAAACCAATTCTGCCGTTGCCGTCACCGACGACAACCAGAGCAGCAAACTTGAAGATACGGCCGCCCTTTACGGTTTTGGATACACGGTTAATCGCTACGACTCTTTCCTGCAGCTCCTGTTCAGGTCTGCTGTTTTCTACTCTAGCCAAACGAATACCTCCTCCGTTAGAACTTGAGTCCGCTCTCGCGGGCTCCAGCGGCCAGTTCTGCCACTCTGCCATGATAAATATAGCCGCCGCGGTCAAATACGACCTCGGTGATGCCTTTTTCCGCAGCCTTCTGTGCGATCATCTGGCCAACTTTGAAGGCGCCTTCCTTGTTGCCGCCGTTGAGCTCGAAGCCCTTTTCAACAGAAGCGGCGGAAGCGATGGTCACGCCATTTACGTCATCAATCAGCTGAGCATAGATGTGTTTTGCGGAGCGGAATACGTTTAAACGAGGACGCTCGGGGGTGCCGAAGACCTTGCCGCGGACCCTGCGGTGTCTGGTTAAACGAGCCTTGTTGCTGTCAGGCTTGTTGATCATTGCTTGTCACTCCTTTTTACTTCTTCTTACCAGTTTTACCTTCTTTACGCAGAATCCGTTCCTCTACGTACTTGATGCCCTTGCCCTTATAGGGTTCGGGAGGACGCTTCTCACGGACATTGGCCGCAAACTGGCCAACCTGCTGTTTGTCAGGACCAGAGATGACAATCTTGTTGGGGGCGGGAACCTCGATGGTGATGCCGGGGATCTCGCTCATGACGACCTGATGGGAATAACCCAGGGTCATAACCAGGTCTTTGCCCTGTTTGGCAACACGGTAGCCAACGCCGTTGACTTCCAGTTCCTTTTTAAAGCCCTCGGTGACGCCCACCACCATGTTGTGGATCAGCGCACGGGTCAGGCCGTGGAGCGCTCTGTGCTCCTTGTCGTCGCTGGGACGGGTAACCAGGATCTGATTGCCTTCCATAGAAACGGTCATATCCTGATGAATCTCTCTCTCCAGAGTGCCCTTGGGGCCCTTTACAGCAATATGGCTGCCGTCGATCTTGACTTCAACGCCGGAGGGAACATCAATAGGTTTTCTTCCGATACGGGACATTGCTGTTTACCTCCTTACCATACAAATGCAAGGACTTCGCCGCCCACGTTGGCCTTCCGGGCAGCCTTATCGGTCATAACACCCTTGGAAGTGGAAACGATGGCGATACCCAGGCCTCTCATAACCTTGGGCATATCCTCGCAGTTGGAATAGATACGCAGACCGGGTTTGGAAACTCTGCGCAGGCCGGTGATAACCGGAGCCTTATTTTCGCCGTACTTCAAAGTCATACGGATCATACCCTGTTTGCCGTCGTCGATCACCTGAAAGTTCTTGACGAAGCCCTCATCCACCAGGATCTGAGCAATCGCCTTTTTCATGTTAGACGCGGGAATATCCACCGTCTCGTGCTTAGCAGAGCTCGCATTGCGGATACGAGTCAGCATATCTGCGATGGTATCGGTGATTTGCATACCGTGAACCTCCTTTACTCAGTTGTTTACCAGCTGGCTTTCTTCACGCCGGGGATCTGGCCCTTGTAAGCCAGCTCTCTGAAGCAGATACGGCAGATGCCGTACTTTCTCAGGTAGGCGTGGGGACGTCCGCAGATCTTGCATCTGTTGTAAGCCCGGGTGGAAAACTTAGGCTCTCTCTGCTGTTTGATTTTCATCGAAGTTTTAGCCATTGAATTTCTTTCCTCCCTTTCTTTACTTAGCGAACGGAGCGCCCATCAGGCTCAGCAGTTCCCGCGCTTCCTCGTCGGTATGCGCAGTGGTGATGAAGCTGATGTCCATACCGCGGATTTTATCGATCTTGTCGTACTCGATCTCAGGGAAGATCAGCTGCTCCTTCAGACCAACGGTGTAGTTGCCGCGGCCGTCGAAGGAATCGGGATTGATGCCTCTGAAATCTCTTACGCGGGGAAGAGCGATATTGAAGAACCGATCCATGAATTCATACATCTTGTCAGCGCGCAGGGTAACCTTGGCGCCGATGACCATGCCTTCACGAAGTTTGAAGTTAGCGACAGATTTCTTCGCTCTGCAGGTGACGGGCTTCTGGCCGGTGATGGCAGCCAGGTCCCGAAGGACGGCGTCCATAACCTTGGCGTTTTCACGAGCTTCACCGCAGCCTACGTTGATAACAATCTTCTCAATCTTCGGAATCTGCATGACACTTTTGTAGCCGAACTTCTTCATCAGAGCCGGAGCTACGTCACTTCTATAGTAATCTTTCAGACGAGCCATGTCTTTTTCCTCCATATTTTTAGAAAGTCTCACCGCAGGACGCATGCTTGCACTGCCGAACTTTGGTGCCATCTTCCTGAATCTTGTGGCCGACCCGGGTGGGCTTGCCGCACTTGGGGCAGATAGGCATCACTTTGCAGGCGTAGAGGGGAGCCTCAGCCTTGACGATGCCGCCCTGCTGGCCCATCATGCGGGGCTTCACGTGCTTGGTAACCAGGTTGCAGCCTTCCACGATGACTTTGCCTTCCTTGGGGCTGACTTCCAGAACCTTACCGGTCTTGCCCTTGTCCTTGCCGCTGATAATCATGACGGTATCGCCGGTTTTGATGTGCAGTTTGTTAGCCATATTCCGCACCTCCTATTACAGCACTTCCGGAGCCAGGGACAGGATCTTCATGTATTCCTTCTCACGAAGCTCTCTGGCTACCGGCCCAAAGATACGGGTGCCTCTGGGGTTTTTGTCTTCTCTGATCAGAACGGCGGCATTCTCGTCGAATCTGATATAGGTGCCGTCTTCACGGCGCAGGCCCTTCACCGAACGAACGATGACTGCCTTGACCACGTCACCTTTTTTTACAACTCCGCCGGGTGTTGCTTTTTTAACGGAGCAAACCACCACGTCACCGATGTTGGCGTATCTTCTGCCAGATCCGCCCAGTACACGGATGCACATGAGTTCTTTTGCACCGGTGTTGTCTGCGACCTTCATGCGAGTCTGCATCTGAATCACAGTACGTTCCTCCTTTCAAATTCCAGGACGCTTGCGTCCTGCGAAAGCCTGTTGCTTTCTGTGAGGGTTCTATTCAAAAATTGCTCGTTGGCGCTTTTGGATCTTTTGAAAGACTTATTTGGCCTTCTCGATGATCTCAACGACTCTCCATCTCTTGTCCTTGGACAGAGGGCGGGTCTCCATCAGCAGCACCTTGTCGCCCTGGCCGCAGGCATTGGCCTCGTCATGAGCCTTGACTTTCACAGTGCGCTTTACGATTTTGTTGTAAAGGGGGTGTTTCACATTGTCGTAGATGGCAACCACAACAGTCTTATCCATCTTATCGCTGACAACGGTACCGACCCTGGTCTTTCTGAGGTTTCTTTCCACGATCTGGTCCTCCCTTCCTTATCTGACGCTTTCCTTGGCATTCAGCTCCTGCATCACGGTCATGATGCGGGCGATGTCCTTTTTAACAGCCTTGATCCGCATGGGGTTATCCAGCTGATTCACAGCAAGCTGAAAGCGCAGATTAAAGAGTTCAGCCTTCAGATCGTTCAGTTTGTCCTGGAGTTCAACGAGGGACATCTCTCTTACTTCTTTAGCTCTCATTCCTGCTCACCACCCATTTCTTCTTTCTTGATGAACTTGCATTTGATGGGGAGTTTGTGGGCTGCAAGACGCATAGCCTCACGGGCCAGCTCTTCGGAAACACCGGCGATCTCAAACATCACTCTGCCGGGCTTCACAACGGCCACCCAGTACTCGGGGGAGCCTTTACCTTTACCCATTCGGGTTTCGGCGGGCTGCTCGGTAACGGGCTTGTCGGGGAAGATCTTGATCCAAACCTGACCGCCACGTTTGATATAACGGGTCATTGCAATACGGGCTGCCTCGATCTGATTGGAGGTAATCCAGCAGGGCTCGAGGGCCTGGAGGCCAAACTGGCCGTAGGTGACAGTGTTGCCGCGAAGGGCTTTACCTTTCATCCGTCCTCTCTGCTGACGACGGTATTTTACACGCTTGGGGAGAAGCATTATTTGCTGCCTCCTTCCTGTCTGGGTCTTCTGTTTCTGGGTCTGTCATTTCTATCGCTGCGATCGCTTCTGGGAGCTCTTGCGGGCTTCTTGGTAACTTCGCCCTTGAGGACCTCACCAGTGTAGATCCAGGTCTTTACGCCGATCTTGCCGTAGGTGGTATCAGCCTCAGCAAAACCGTAGTCAATGTCGGCGCGGATGGTCTGCAGGGGGATGGTGCCTTCGTTGTAGCTCTCGCTTCTAGCGATTTCAGCACCGCCAAGACGGCCGGAAACGGTGGTCTTGATGCCCTTGGCGCCCAGTCTCATGGCGCGGCCGATAGCCTGCTTCATAGCGCGGCGGAAGGAGATTCTCTTCTCCAGCTGAGCAGCAATGCTCTCAGCAACCAGCTGAGCAGACAGGTCGGGCTGCTTAACCTCGATGAGGTTGATATGAACGGTCTTGCCGATCATCTTCTCCAGCTGCTGACGCAGCTCGTTGATTTTCACACCACCGCGGCCAACGATCATGCCGGGCTTAGCACAGTGGATGTGGATTTTTACCTTCTGAGCGTCACGCTCAATCTCAATGCGGGGAATGCCGGTATCTTTCAGGCCCTTCTTGATGAAATTACGGATTTTGTAATCCTCAACCAGGGTATCGCCGAAAGCGTTTCCTTCTACAAACCAGCGGGAGTCCCAATCTTTGATAACTCCTACACGGAAACCGTGCGGATTTACTTTTTGGCCCATAGTTAACCTCCTCTTCCAGCTCTTATTCCTTTTCCTTCAGGACAAGGGTAATGTGCGAAGTTCTCTTGAAAACCCGGAAAGCACGGCCCTGTGCGCGGGGTCTGATTCTCTTCAGGGTAGGACCGGGGCAGACGTAGCACTCTGCCACATACAGGTTGTTAACATCCATGCTGAAGTTGTGATCCGCGTTGGCGATAGCCGATTTCAGAAGTTTCTCGAGGTCCTCACAAGCAGCTTTGGGTGTATGTTTCAGGATTGCCATAGCAGTGGCGGTGTCCTTGCCTCTGATGAGGTTGAGAACGATCTGCACCTTTCTGGGAGCAATCCGAACATTTCTGAGGTATGCTTTTGCCTCCATCTAAAAATCCTCCTTTCGGCTATTACTTTCCGTTGTTCGATGTCTTGGAACCGGCGTGGCCCTTGTAGGTTCTGGTGGGAGCGAACTCGCCCAGCTTGTGGCCGACCATGTCCTCCGTGACATAAACCGGAACATGCTTTTTGCCGTCGTGCACGGCGAAGGTATGTCCAACGAATTCAGGGAAAATTGTAGAAGCTCTGCTCCAGGTCTTAACGACCTTCTTCTCGCCGGCCTCATTCATGGCTTCTACCTTCTTGTACAGGGATTCCTGTACGTAGGGGCCTTTCTTAATGCTTCTGCCCATTACTCATCTGCCTCCTTTCAACTTACTTGGCGTTTCTGCGTTTCACGATAAATTTATCGGAGCGATGATGTTTCTTACGAGTCTTGTAGCCCAGAGTAGGTTTGCCCCAGGGGGTAACAGGTCCGGGACGACCGATGGGAGATTTGCCCTCACCACCGCCATGAGGATGGTCGCAGGGGTTCATAACGGAACCGCGGACGGTAGGTCTCCAGCCCATGTGACGTTTCCGGCCGGCTTTACCGATGGAGACGTTCTCGTGGTCGATGTTGCTGACCTGGCCGATGGTGGCCATGCACTGGGCGGGGATGTTGCGGAGCTCGCCGGAAGGAAGTCTTACCAGAGCGTAATCGCCTTCCTTAGCCATCAGCTGAGCCATGTTGCCAGCAGCGCGAACCAGCTGGGCGCCCTTGCCGGGATACAGCTCAACAGCGTGGATAAAGGTACCAACGGGGATGTTCTGCATGGGCAGAGCGTTACCGGGCTTGATATCGGCATCGGCGCCGCTTCTGACGGTGTCGCCCACCTTCAGGCCGTTGGGAGCCAGGATATAGCGTTTCTCGCCGTCCTCATACTGAATGAGGGCGATGAAAGCGGAACGGTTGGGATCGTACTCCAGGGTCATAACCTTGGCGTCCATCTCCATCTTGTCGCGCTTGAAGTCGATGATGCGGTACTTGGTTCTGTTTCCGCCGCCATGATGACGAACGGTGATACGGCCGTAGCTGTTTCTGCCGGCAGTCTTCTTCATGGGCTCCAGGAGGCTTCTCTCAGGAGCAACCTTGGACAGACCGGAGTAATCAGTAACGGTCATCTGACGTCTACCAGGGGTGGTAGGCTTATAGGTCTTAATGGCCATTTTATATTCACTCTCCTGTGTTGGTTTAGCGAGGGATCCGGCTGAATGATCCCCCATACATCACCCGGGGCTTTTGCCCCGCATCCGGCTTTTCCGGATGTCTGAACCGAAGGGATCTTATCAGATCATGCCCTCGAAGAACTCGATGTTCTTGGAACCCTCGGTCAGGGTTACAACAGCCTTTTTCCAGTCGGGGCGATAGCCAGCGGTACGGCCCATTCTCTTGAAGCGGCCCTTCACAGAGACGGTGTTTACCTTGGCAACTTCCACGCCGAAGAGCTCCTCAACGGCACGGGCAACCTCGATCTTGTTTGCATCGTTGGCAACCTTGAAGGTGTATTTCTTCTCAGCAACGCCATACATGGATTTCTCAGTGATGACGGGAGCGAGAATGATGTCCTGCGCCTTTTTCATTATGCGTACACCTCCTCGATTTTTGCAACGGCATCCTGCAGCACGATGAAGGTATCGCAGTTGAGGACGTCATATACGTTCAGGGTGTTGACACAAGTGGTCTTCACACCGGGGATATTGGCAGCGCTCTTGATGACCTTCTCGTCCACAGCGGGGAGCACGATCAGGGTCTTCTTGGAAGCGCCCAGCGCCTTGAGCATGGAGACCACGGTCTTGGTCTTGTACTCGTTCATCTCGATCTTATCCACAACGATCAGGGCGTTTTCCAGCACCTTGGTGGAGAGAGCGGATTTGAGCGCCAGTCTCTTGATCTTCTTGTTGAGAGCCAGTCTGTAAGAACGGGGTTTAGGGCCGATTGCCACACCACCGTGAGTCCACTGGGGAGCTCTGATGGAGCCCTGTCTTGCATGACCAGTGCCCTTCTGTCTCCAGGGCTTGCGGCCGCCGCCTCTAACCTCGGTACGGGTCAGGGTGGACTGGGTGCCCTGGCGCTGATTGGCCAGATAAGTCACAACAGCCTGGTGCATAACCACGGCGTTGGGCTCAATGGCGAAAATAGCATCGGACAGTTCCATAGAGGAAACTGCTTTGCCGGTCATATCGTATACGGAAACATTAGGCATTCTGACTTCCTCCTTCCCTTAGGCTTTCTTGCTGTCGGTCAGGACAACCACGCCGCCTTTGGGGCCGGGGATTGCGCCTTTGATAGCAATCAGGTTGTTTTCAACGTCGACCTTGACGACTTCCAGGTTCTGAACGGTAACACGCTCAGCGCCCATGTGACCAGCCATGCCCTTGCCCTTGAAGATTCTGGAAGGGTCGGAGATGGCGCCCATGGAACCGGGCTGTCTGGCTACGGGGCCGGTACCGTGAGAAGCTCTCAGAGAACCGTTGCCGTGACGCTTGATGGCGCCGGCGTAACCTTTACCCTTGCTGGTGCCGCAGGCGTCGATCATGTCGCCGCAGGCGAAGGTGTCGGCCTTGATAACATCGCCGACAGTATAACCGCTGCAATCGTCCATTCTGAACTCTCTCAGGAACTTCTTGGCGGCTACGTCAGCCTTCTCAAAATGTCCCTTCAGCGGCTTTACAAGTTTCTGGGGTTTTACGTCGCCAAAACCGAGCTGGATGGCGTCGTAGCCGTCGTTCTGCACGGTCTTCTTCTGGATGACCACGCAGGGGCCGGCTTCAACCACGGTAACGGGAATTACTTTTCCGCTTTCGTCGAAAATCTGCGTCATGCCGATTTTCTTGCCGATGATTCCTTTTTTCATCTTTTGTTCCTCCTATTAGGCTATTGGTTGGCTTTTCACCAACTTGACCCTCCGGCTGCCGCATGAAGCGGTTCCGGACCGCGAGGCGTTCAGATTCTTCTGTCGAGATTACAGGTTGATCTCGATTTCAACGCCGGCGGGGAGCTCAAGGCCCTGAAGTGCTTCCACAGTCTTTGCAGACGGTCTGAGCACATCAATGAGTCTCTTGTGAGTTCTCATCTCAAACTGCTCCCGGCTGTCTTTGTACTTATGAACAGCACGCAGGATGGTTACAACCTCTTTGCGGGTGGGCAGCGGGATCGGACCAGCTACACGGGCGCCGGTCTTCTTGGCGGCCTCCACGATCTTTGCGGCGGAAGCATCCACCAGAGAGGAATCGTAACTCTTCAGCTTGATTCTGAGCTTTTCATTGACTGCCACTTGTCATCGCCTCCTGAAAATTTTGTGGGGACAAGACATTTTATCGAACACGTTTCCGTGTGTTTCGCGCCCGGCCAATAAAAAATCGGAAAACTGGATTGCAGTTTTCCGGGTCCGTCACACGAAGCTACCACTGCCAACGGCATACACTTACGGCCTGAAAAGGCGCAGTTTGTCGGATGTTCCCGCTGGAAGGCGTAAAAACGCAAGGTGCCCCCTCTTCGGTTCATCCATGGTATTCAATCTTTGTCGCCCGGTTTGAAATCGGACATACTCGGCGGAAATTACCTGCTCTTGGCAGCAACCTCCCGCTTCATCGCATATCTGTTGCAGTCACGCAAGAATGATTATACCCCTTTCAAGGGGTTTTGGCAAGAGATTTACAAAAGAAATTTGTGAACTTTTTGTAAATTTCCCTCATGACCAAAAAGGCCGCCTACGCCCTCTTTTTTCTGTGCGATTTGCGGCGTGGAATCCCTTATATTATATAAGGTAGGCGGACAGCTCAAAACAAGCCGTCCCCCGCACAAATCAGTCAAACATCCCTGTGGACAGATACCGGTCTCCGCCATCCGGAAGCAGCACCACAATGGTCTTTCCTGCATAGGCCTCCTGGCGGGCCAGAGAAGCCGCAGCCCAAACCGCAGCACCGGAGGAGATGCCTACCAGAATTCCCTCTGTCCGAGCGATTTCCCGGCCAGTGAGATAGGCATCCTCATCCTTTACCCGAATCACCTGGTCATAGAGCTTTGTATCCAGCACCGACGGCACAAAGTTTGCCCCAATGCCCTGAATCTTATGCGGACCGGCTTTGCCGCCAGACAGCAGCGGAGAGGCATCCGGTTCCACCGCTACAATCTCCACACCGGGATTCTGTGCCTTGAGATACCGGCCAGTGCCAGTGATGGTGCCGCCAGTGCCTACACAAGCCACAAAGACATCTACCTTACCCTCAGTGTCTGCCCAGATCTCCGGCCCTGTGGTGGCGGTATGAGCAGCCGGGTTGGCAGGATTATCGAACTGACCGGGAATCCAGCTGCCGGGAATCTCCTGTGCCAGCTGCTCAGCCCGGGCCACTGCACCAGCCATACCCTCACTGCCGGGCGTCAGTACCAGCTCTGCTCCGTAGGCCTTCAGCAGACTCCGTCTTTCTGCACTCATGGTTTCGGGCATGGTGAGAATCACCCGATACCCTCTGGCCGCTGCCACAGCTGCCAGACCGATGCCGGTATTGCCCGAGGTGGGCTCAATGATGACTGCACCGGGTGCCAGCAGTCCTGCCGCCTCTGCCTGCTCAATCATCGCCAGGCCCACCCGGTCCTTGACGCTACCAGCCGGATTCATGCACTCCAACTTGGCCAGCAGCGGCACCGGCAGCTGATGCAGCCTGCCATAGCCCTCTAGTCTCATCAACGGTGTATGTCCGATCAACTGTGTTACATTGCTGTAAATCATGATACCCTCTCCTTTATGCCAGAATGGCTTCTGCATTGCCTTCATTATACCCTGCTCCGGTAGAGATTGCAAGCTGTCATTTAGCCCGACTGATGGAGAAACAGGCGAATTCTTTTTTAAAGTTTGTGGATAGTTGATATAGTCAACCGTCTGTTAAAGAGATATAATAAATAAGTTGTGAATAAACTTTGAAAAGGATGTGTAATCATGTTCACCCGTTACCTCTCTACCCTGCGGCGGGAGTTCTCCGGCTACAATGGCGCCCGGTTTGCCAAGGACCTGATGGCCGGTCTTACCGTTACCGCTGTAGCACTCCCCCTTGCGCTGGCCTTTGGTGTTTCCAGCGGCGCTGATGCTGCCGCAGGTCTCATCACCGCCATTCTCTCCGGTATCGTCATGAGTCTGCTGGCAGGCGCCTCCTACCAGATCTCCGGCCCCACCGGCGCTATGACTGCCGTACTTATTACCATCGTCTCCCGGTATCAAATGCAGGGCGTCTTCCTGGCCTCTCTGATGGCAGGTATCCTGCTGCTCCTCTGCGGCATCTTCCGATTCGGCAAACTGGTGGGATATATTCCCGCCCCAGTCATCACCGGTTTCACTTCCGGCATCGCCGTCATTATCGCCCTGGGACAGGTAGACAACTTCTTTGGCACCCACTCTGAAGGAGAGACTGCCATTCAGAAGCTCCTGAGCTATGGCCGTCTGGGCTTTTCTCCCAACTGGCAGGCCGTAGTCACTGGCCTTATTGTAGTGGCCATCATGCTGCTTTGGCCCAAAAAGTGGAACAGCCGGGTTCCCTCCTCCCTGGTGGGTATTGTCGTTGCCGGCCTGCTCAGCTGGGGACTGGGTTTTGACGTTCCCACAGTAGGCGAAATCCCCCGCACC
>CALXFL010000288.1 GCA_944387515.1 uncultured Clostridia bacterium | reverse complement strand
ATGAGCCGGTGAAGCTGATACGGTGCAATAAAGGTGTACACCGGATAGCAGAACAGCAGCAGGTCCGCCTGTTCCAACTCTGTACGCAGTGGCGTAAAATCCTTTTCGTAGCTTTTAATGCGTTGGCCTACCGGAACAAAGGTAAAGGTGTGCTCCGGGTGCAGGGCCTGTAAGTACAGGGCGGTGTGGACGGTGGTAGAATTTTTCCCTTTGGGGCTGGCATTCAAGACCAGAATCTTCATGGTTGTTCCTCCAATTCATGCAGCAATTGGCTGTACCAGCCAATCTCAAATTCAGCGGCAGCAATGCCGTATTCGATGGTGTATCCCTGAAAGCGCAATACCTGAGACCAATCCGTTCCTGGCGGCAGTTCCTCTGCCTTGATTCGGCTGAAATAGGCTCGGATGGTACAAAGCACCGCTTTGGTCTGCTCCATCTGGCAGATATAATCCCGGACAGCGGCAAGCCGTTCCTCCGGCTTGGCCAGTCCTGCAAAGAAGAGCCGGGACAGCTCCATGTTTTTGACTTTGTCTGCCTGCATGGGTTGTGCGACCCAAACAGAAAAGGCAGACCTGCCAAATTCTGTGATGGCAAAGATCTTTTTGTGCCGTCCGCCTTCTGTACTTTCGCTGGCTGTTATTTTCCCGTCTCGTTCCAGTTTGGCAAGCGCTGTCTGTACGCTGCCCGCACTGTGGGAACAGATCAGGGCGAGGTTTTTCTTGATAAACTGCTGCAATTCATATCCCGTCATGGGGGAAAGCATGAGCAGCCCCAGAATTAAGTATTCCATAATGCCTCCATGTATCTATTAGAGATATTATAGGTGGGAATGAATTTTTTGTCAATCAAATGATGCTTTATGATTCATTGTAATTATCAGGAAGTGTTTTCCTGTTTTGCAGAACTTTAAATGAAAAACCGGAAAATTTTTCTATAAATTATTCGTTTTTTCTTGACAAACTAGATGATCGTTACTATAATACCAGTTGTTAAAAGGAGTGAATCCGGTTCAGGGTACAGCAGGTGGAAGTGATATGAATACGCTCAAGGACATAGAAGGAATCGTAAAACAATGCGGTTGGGATATTTCAAAAATTGAAATAGAATCGCAGCCGATGGGGGCCACCAATACAAGTTATCGGTGCTGTTACTGCGGAGAGCAGTATGTAGTACGGCTAGGCTCCAGCTGTCCGGAGCTGTTGGCGATCAATCGTCAGGCAGAAGAAGCGGCTTTAGAGGAGAAGCAGCTTCTGCTGGAACTCTACTTTGGCGAAAGCCGCCCGGAATTATTGCAAAAACTCTGTGATTTTTCAGTGGTAAACTGGATGTGGAATGGAACCTGGGCTTATCTGAAAAGTTGTGAGGTGCCACCAGAACAGTTTGACTATATTGATTTTGGACACCGGCATATCGATATGATTCTGCGTTATAAACGGGAACACCCCGTACAATAAAGAAAGGACGTAAAGGACATGAAACAGCTTTCTCCCCGCCAGATTCATCTGGACTTCCACACCTCGGAGAACATTCCCGGCATTGGTTCCACCTTTGATCCGGTTTCTTTTGCCCGGACAGTGAAAGAAGCCAGCATCAGCTCCATGACGGTCTTTGCAAGAGGACACCATGGCTGGCTCTATTACCCCTCCAAGAAGTTCCCCGAACTGGTTCACCCCCATCTGGAATATAAAAACCTGCTGCTGGACCAGGTACGGGCTCTTCATAAAGAGGGCATCAATGCGCCTGTTTACATCACCGTTCAGTGGGACTATCACAGCGCCACCACCCATCCGGAGTGGCTCATTCGGAAGAAGGATGGCTCCCATGAGGGTGGCCCCTTCACCGAGCCGGGCTTCTACCAGTCTCTCTGTGTCAATACCAGCTACTGGGATTTCCTGAAGGAACAGACTATTGAGGTCTGCGAGATGCTGGGGGATGAGCTGGACGGCCTGTTCTTCGACATTGTGGGCGTTCGTCCCTGCTGGTGTGCATCCTGCCGGGCTGAGATGAAGAAGCTGGGTATTGACGCCGGCAACGATGAAGCTGTGCGGGATTTCGCCAAGATGGTCATGGATCGCTTCAAAAAGAACATGACCGAAGTCGTCCGCCAATACAACAAGGACTGCACCGTCTTTTATAATGCGGGCCATGTGGGCCCGTGCACAAAGGAAAGCGCGGATGCTTACACCCACTTTGAGCTGGAAAGCTTGCCCTCTGGTTCCTGGGGATACCTGCACTTCCCGCTGACTGCCCGGTATGCTCGGAAGCTGGGCAAGGACTGCATGGGCATGACCGGCAAGTTCCACACCGAGTGGGGTGATTTTCACAGCCTGAAGAATCTGGCAGCACTGGAGTTTGAGTGCTTCCGGATGCTGAGCTTTGGCTTTGCTTCCTCTATCGGCGACCAGCTGGAGCCGAATGGCACCCTGAACCCCGCTACCTACCGGCTGATCGGCAAGGTATACAGCCAGTTTGCCCAGCGGGAAGCCTGGGCTCGGCCCTCTGTACCGGTGGTGGAGGCGGCTGTCGTAACCTCTGAGACACCCCGGGCGGAGCACCAGATCCCCGAGAGCCTTATGGGCGCTGTCCAGATGCTGGAAGAGCTGGCCATTCAGTTTGACGTCATCGACCCGGAGATGGACCTTACCGGCTATAAGCTGGTCATCCTGCCTGACGATCTGACCGTCTGCGGCTGCTTCCAGAAAAAGCTGGAGGAGTTTGTGGCAGCGGGTGGCAAGGTGATTGCCTGCGCCAAAGGCGGTCAGAATGAAACCGGGGAATATCCCGCCTGCTTTGGCGCAAAGTCTGCTGGCGCACAAAAGGTCTATCCGGATTTTCTGATTGCCGATGGCAAGCTGGCGGAGGGCCTGGAGCCGGAAAACGAATATGTCATCTATCTCCAGGGCGAAGCCCTGGAATCTGCCGGTGCAGAGGTGCTGATGTCTGCCCGTGCGCCTTATTTCAAGCGGGAAGGGGACTTCTTCTGTTCTCACCGGTACACACCTTCTGCCAAGGGTGAACCTTATCCGGCGGTGCTGAAAAACGGCAACGTCATCCTCTTTGGTCATCCCATCTTTGAACAGTATCGGAAGAATGCCCCCTTCTGGTGCAAGAAGCTGATGTCCAATGCCATTGACCTGCTGCTGGACGAGCGGATCGTCCGCCACGACGGCCCGTCCACCATGACGGTCAGCGTCCTGGATCAGCTGGAGGAAAATCGCACCAATCTGCATATTCTCTCTTATGTACCGGTTCGCAAGAGTGCCACCATCGATATCATTGAGGAGCGCACCGTGCTGCGCAATGTGACCCTGAAGGTGAACATTCCTCGGAAGTTCACCCAGGCCCGACTGGTGCCGGAAGATACCCCGCTGGAAGTCAAGGACGGCAGCATTACCATTCCGGAAATCAATGGCTACGCCATTGTGGAGTTGAAGTGAGTTTGCGGATGATGTTTTTATAGTTCTAAATATGACAAAGCCCGTAGTTTCCATGGTAATTGGAGACTACGGGCTTTTTGTTATAGCATGGTTTGTTGGTTTTTGGCTGAAAATATCCTTTAGCAGATCAGTTTTTGGCAACTATAAATTTTAATAATTATAAAATGTTTAAAAACGCCTTTTGTTTGGCGATTTGTGTATACTTTTGTTGGAAGATGTCATATTTATTCAAAATGTGTTATAATAAAAGCGAGGTGAAAATTATATATGTTAGCATTTTATATCTCCATTATAGACGATCCAAATGATATTGATAAGTTCACAATGATTTATGAGCTTCACAGTGGCATGATGTTTCAACTTGCTAAAAAGATTTTGCAGGATGAAGCCTTGGCAGAAGATGTGGTTCATGAAACTTTTCTGTATGTTCTGAAACGCCTGGGCTCCATTGAATCGGCGGAATCGGTGCAAACGAAATCATTTCTGCTGACCATTGTAAAGCATAAATCCATAAGCTTTTGCCGTTCTCGTCAAAGAGAAGGGCGTGCGATCCAACGAATGGGGGAAACGACCTCAGCAGATTTATTTTCCACGGACGAGTTGATTCAACGTTTGGAGGAAAAAGAAATACGGGCGGTTTTGCTTAAGGAATTTTTAAAGCTGGATCCTGAAGAACAAAATCTATTAAAATTGTTCTATTTTTCCAAATTGAAAGCGGAAGATATCGCTGCACTTTACAAAGTTTCGAAGAAAACGTTCTATAACCGATTACATAAGATTTTGGATAAACTGAAAATTGTTTTAAAGGAGGAATCCTCTCTTGAGTGAATTTACAATCAAAGAGTTAGAAGAACTTTTGGAAAGCGTTTGTGCGGTCGAAGTAGAGCTGACTCATGAAAAATTAAAGGAGCTGCCACCCCATCATTTTTCACGGTCTTTTGAAAGAAAGATGAAGTGGCTGTTCTGGCGCAGAACCCTTCGCTATGACACCATCCTGAACAGCACCGGGAAAAAGGTGGCCGCCCTTTTGTTGTGCTTTCTGCTGGCCAGCACGACAGCTGTGCTGAGTGTGGAGGCGTGGAGAAACGATCTTTTCCAGTTGATTCAGAAGGTATACGAATATTGTACCGATATTACCTTTGAGGGAAATACTTCGGAAGATTTTACTGATGAGCCGTTTGAGGCCTATCAGATTACGGATTTGCCAGAAGGCTTTTCGTTGGTGGAAGAGCAAATCCTTCCGGAAGCGTACATTAATATTCAAAAATATCAAAATGAAGAATCATATTTATATTTTCAACAAGCATTGGCTAGCAGTAGTGATTTCTCTTTAGATTCTGAAGAAGTGCAGACGGAGATTATTCAGTATCATGATACTGAATATCTTACATGTACCAATAAAGGTATTCAATATTTGACGTGGGTAAAAGATCAATATGCTTTTTTTCTGCATAGTGATCTTCCTATGGATCAGCTTCTTGTTATTGCAGATTCGGTGGAGAAACCGTCGTAATGATAAATTGTAAATAATTTTATGCAGCGGTTACACTTTTTCCTTTATTTAGCGCTTATATAGTGTATCTAATAATTGGGAGGTATTCACCATGAAAAAATTGTCCAAAAAAGCCGCTGCTCTTCTGATGTCCCTTTGCCTGGGAGCCACTCTGTGGCCTGCTGCAGGTGTGGCAGCTGCAACACCAGATGATTTAAGTTCCGTTGCATCTCAGACTGAGATCCAACCCAGATATTCGTATATTCGCGCAACATCTATTACATTTTTGGCATCTGGAATTTTTTTCGTGGATTTGAGTGCTTCTGACGATGTAGAATCTATCCAATTCACGGTTGAGCTGCAAAAGAAAGGACTCTTCGGGTATTCGACTGTTGAAACTTTGTCCAAGAGCTGTGAGGGATCTTATGGAAGTTACAGTGATTCTTTCGACCTTGGTTCCGGCACCTATCGCATCAAGGTGACCTATGAAGTGTTTACTGCAAATGACAGTGAAAGTGTTGTAAAATACAAGGAAGCTTGAATCTGAACCCTTGCATAATACTTGAACTCCTCTGAACTGTACTCTGCTTGTTATTCAGTCATGATACTGTTAAACAAATGGGGTGCAGTTCATTGTTTTAGGGGGATATTCTGTATTATGGCACGAATAACTGCTATTAGAAGTACATAATGGAGGTTGATCATCTTGTCATTGATGCGTGAAATTGAAAATGATCAACGAGAGGCTCGGATGATAGAAATATATAATAGTTGTGCTCCTTTTATTTCTCGAATTATTGAATCATATAGAATAGAGTGGCCTGTCAATCATGATATTTTTCAGGAAGTTTTTAAAAAATTGATGGAACACATGGATGTCATTATGACTCTTGAGAAGGAGCAGATTCGGGGGTATATCTGGCGTACTACCAGAAGTATCTGCTGTAATTATTTAAAGAAGGAACATCGGGTGAAAATAGAAAGCTTGGATGAGTTGATGCAGAGAAATAATTTTGACCTGCCGGATGATGATGTCCCACCTATATATGAAAATGTAGAAAATGAGGAGATGTCCCTAAAGGTTCGGGAGATGATCGGAAAATTATCTGAACGGGAACAGAATATTCTGTATTACAAATATTTTATAAGAATATCGGATGAAGAAATTTCAATTTCTATGGGGATTGCTGCCAGTAGTGTGCGGGTATATTTATTGCGTGCAAGAAGGCATTTATTGAATTTATATCAGGAATGCGAAGCCTATGACAGATGATTGTAAGTGCAAGAGGGAATAATTATAACAAATGTTACCAAAAGCCATAGAAATATTTGATTAAAGCGAACTATTTGTGAATTTTCTCTTGATTCTTGAGAAAGAATAAGGTAAAATAATAGTTGAATAAACTGCCGTTTGAGGAACGGGTTGTTTTAGGCATTGATATCATTTATTGGATAAAAAAGGAAACAACGAAAAATAAGTGAATAGTTGGAAATGATGAGAGAGTCTTTAAGCAGATACAGGGCTCTCTCATTGTCATAAATGAGAGAG
>CALXFL010000287.1 GCA_944387515.1 uncultured Clostridia bacterium | reverse complement strand
ACAAAAGTAAAAAATGTCAATTTTTATTGCTTTTTATCCCACAATGCGATACAATAGTATTGTTATATGGGAGGTGATCGGATGTATGCCAACATTACAAGTGCCGGACTTTTTGGCCTGCATGCCTGTCCAGTACAGGTAGAGGCCGACCTGTCTCGGGGTATCCCGTCCTTTGAGGTAGTGGGATTGCCGGACGCAGCCGTCCGGGAAAGCCGGGATCGGGTCAAGGCCTCTCTGCGCAACAGCGGCTTTGAATTTCCCCTGGCCAGAATTACGGTTAACTTGGCGCCAGCGGATCTAAAAAAGGTAGGGCCCATCTATGACCTGCCCATTTTATTGGCGTTACTGGCGGCCAGCGGACAGCTGCGGCTTCCTCAGGGGAAGACGCTCGAGGGAGATCTGTTCATGGGCGAGCTGGCACTGGACGGCTCAGTCCGGCGGGTGCAGGGCGTGCTGCCCATGGCCATTATGGCGAGAGAGCAAGGCTTCCGGCGGCTTTTTGTTCCAGCAGACAATGCAGCAGAAGCCAGCGCTGTTCAGGGCCTGGAAATTTATGGCGTTTCCTCTGCCAGAGAGCTGATAGATTTCCTGGAAGGGCTCAAGGCGATTGCCCCCCAACCACCGCTGGAATTTCATCCTACCTCTGCTCCCCATGCGGACATGTCGGAAGTGCTGGGCCAGAAGGTAGCAAAACGGGCTATGGAGGTAGCCGCAGCCGGTGGACACAATATCCTGATGGTGGGCTCTCCTGGCTCCGGTAAAAGTATGCTGGCCCGCCGTCTGCCAGGTATCCTGCCCGACATGACCTTTGAAGAGGCCATAGAAACCACCAAGATTCACTCCATTGCCGGTACCCTCTCTCCACAGGAACCTATTGTGACGGTGCGCCCCTTCCGGGCACCCCATCACACCATCTCAGCTGCGGGCCTTTCCGGCGGCGGCAGCATCCCCCGGCCGGGAGAGCTGTCTCTGGCGCACAATGGCGTGCTTTTTCTGGACGAGGTGCCGGAATTCGACCGGCAGGTGCTGGAAGTGCTCCGTCAGCCCATGGAAGAGGCCGCTGTTACCATCGCCCGGGTTAATGGCACCTTGACCTATCCCTGCCAGGTGCTGCTGGTTGCCGCCATGAATCCCTGTCCCTGTGGCTACTTTGGCCATCCCAACCACAAATGCCGCTGCTCTCCCCAGCAGGTAGCCCGATATTTGGGGCGGATCAGCGGCCCGTTTCTCGATCGGATTGATCTGCATATTGAGTTGGCGCCGGTAAAATTTTCCCAGCTGACCAAACAGCAGAAGGGCGAAACCTCTGCTCAAATCCGGGAACGGGTCAATAGAGCCCGGGCGATCCAGCTGGCGCGCTATGCTGGGACTGGCATCCGCTGCAATGCCCAACTGACACCGGAGTTATTGCGGGAATACTGTCAGGTCACAGATGAGGGAATGGCACAGCTGAAGCTGGCCTTTGAGCGGCTGGACCTGTCTGCCCGGGGATATGACCGGATTCTGAAGGTGGCCCGCACCATTGCCGATCTGGCAGAGAGCCCCCAAATTCAAAAGGAGCACATCTGTGAAGCGATTGTCTATCGCTCACTGGATCGAAAATACTGGGGTAAAATATAAAAAGCGCCGGCAAAACCGGCGCTTTTTTCTGGAAAAAGAAAAATCACAGGCCGAACCTGACCTGTGACCACGGGAACCAGTCCCATCAGCATAACCTATTTCTGGGCGTTTGAATAGGATTAATGGAGCGGATTACGGGGCTCGAACCCGCTACCTCCACCTTGGCAAGGTGGCGCTCTACCAGATGAGCTAAATCCGCATATTGGCGACCCGCATGGGGCTCGAACCCACGACCTCTAGCGTGACAGGCTAGCGCTCTAACCGACTGAGCTAGCGGGCCATTTTTGATCGGCGTTCTTTATCGCCTTGCAACATAGATGATTATACACGAAAGCAGGAACTTTGTCAATAGATTGTGGCTAAAAAAATGCGATCCGTAGAAAATTAACATTTTTGCGCTTTACACCTTCTATTCTTTATGATAAAATGTAATACAGGAAAAGGAGGTTTTGAGATGGCTGAGAAACAGGAGTTCTTTACCTATAAAAAGCGGCCCCTGGTCCGCAATCAGGATACGATTTATTACGGCCGGATGACCGATCCCTATGTAGTGATGATGCAGATTAAAACCAAAAAGCCTCAAAACGGAATGGAGATGGCGGATCGCATCTCCCTTCAGATGATTTCTACGGATCTGGATGTCCCCCCGGATAAAATGGTGCTGCGCCGTTCGGAAAAGCAGGGCCTTTCCCAGGCGCTGGAAATTGCCGCCATCTGGCTGGACCGTATGGATCGGGAGCAGGGAAAATAGTCAAAGAAGAGAGCCGGAAAAGGGCTCTCTTTTTGTTTTCCAGCGCCAGGATTTATACCCCCAAAACGGGAAAAAGTTCTTGACAGAAACCACCCGGCGTTATACAATAATACTATAGAGAACATCTCTGCCCTGATAAAAATCGGCAAAGATTGAATAGACAGATAGATTCAGAATGTAATTTTATTTTTGACATAGAGTAAAACCAACCATCAACCGTCAGGCCTGCCGGGAGTTTTGTATTTTCAGGGGGTTCTGTCGGATTTTTGAGGTAAAAAACGGGTCGTTTTGCCTTTGCTTAAATTGAAAAGCTTCTCTGATTGCTGCCTGGTCTTCCGGTTGCATTATCATGGCCTTTTACAGATGCGCTCTGTAAGGCCTTTTTTTGTGCAAAAAAAAGGCCGTTTTTCAGGGAACCCCCCGGGTTTCCCACCTGAATATGGAAAACCAAAAAATCAGAAAAGGAGGTTGTGAACCACATGTCTACTGGTACGATTGTTGTTTTGTGCATCGTATCCTTTGTGGTGGGCGGCGGCGCCATTGGCGCAGGCATGTTCTTTATGGGCGTGAACTACCGCAAAAAGATCGCCGAAGGCGAAATTGGTTCTGCGGAAGAGCAGGCCAAACGGATCATCAACGATGCTTACAAAAATGCAGAGGCCCGCAAAAAGGAAATCATCGTCGAAGCAAGAGAGGAGATTCAGAGGCTCCGCTCCGATGCTGAACGGGATGTGAAAGAGCGGCGGGCTGAGGTCGCCCGGCAGGAACGGCGGATTCAGCAAAAAGAGGAATCCCTGGACCGCAAGCTGGAAAACGCCGAGAAAAAGGAAGAGGCCATTCAGGAAAAATACCGCCTCGCCGAGGAACAGCTGGAAGAAGCCGAGCGGATCAAACGCAGCCAGATCGATCAGCTGGAACGGATTTCCGGCCTGACAGCAGCACAGGCAAAGGAACAGCTGCTGGAAAGCCTGGAAGGCGAGCTGGCCCACGAGAAGGCTGTCCGGATTGCCGCCTATGAGCAGCAGCTCCGGGATGAAGCCGAAACCAAGGCCCGGGACGTCATCTCGCTGGCAATCGCCCGTTGTGCGGCGGATCATGTGAGTGAATCCACCGTTTCGGTGGTCACCCTGCCCAATGACGAAATGAAAGGCCGGATCATTGGCCGGGAGGGCCGTAATATCCGCACTCTGGAAACCCTGACCGGTGTAGACCTGATTATCGACGACACCCCCGAAGCCATTACCCTTTCCAGCTTTGACCCGGTACGGCGGGAAATCGCTCGGTTGTCTCTGGAAAAGCTGATTACCGATGGCCGTATCCATCCTGCCCGCATTGAAGAAACGGTGGAGAAAGCCAAGCGGGAGGTCGAGGCCAAGATCAAGGCCGAAGGCGAACGCGCTATGATGGAGACCAACGTTCACGGACTGCATCATGAGCTGGTGAAGCTGCTGGGCCGTCTCCATTACCGCACTTCCTATGGTCAGAATGTACTGGCCCACTCCATTGAGGTGGCTCATCTCGCCGGCATTATGGCGGCAGAGCTGGGCGTGGACGTGACCATGGCCAAACGGGCCGGCCTGCTCCACGACATCGGCAAAGCCCTCAACCATGAGATTGAAGGCTCCCACGTCCAGATCGGCGTGGATATCTGCCGCAAGTACAAGGAAAACGCTCAGATTCTTCACGCCATTGAAGCCCACCACGGTGATATTGAGACCAAGACCGTCATTGCCGCTCTGGTACAGGCTGCTGATGCTGTATCGGCTGCACGTCCTGGCGCCAGACGGGAAAACGTCGAGAATTACATCAAACGGCTGGAAAAGCTGGAAGCCATCGCCTCTTCCTACACCGGCGTCGAAAAATGCTACGCCATTCAGGCTGGCCGGGAAATCCGGATCATTGTCAAGCCGGAGATTGTACGGGACGACGATATGGT
>CALXFL010000286.1 GCA_944387515.1 uncultured Clostridia bacterium | reverse complement strand
GCTATGCTGGCTAACACCACCACTCCCGACGGCTACAAAGTAGACGCTTCCGGCGCTTGGGTGAAATAAGATTTTTCTGAAATCTGAATCGCCTGATTGATAAATACCCCCTCTCCCGATCGGGAGAGGGGGTATTTTGTTGCTTTCAGGAGCTGCTTTTAAAACAGGCCATCCAGCGTTGTAAAATCCACCTGCCCAAAGTCCTCTACCGGATAGCAAAAGAGAAGCTGACTGTAATTGTCCGCAGATATTTCTGCTGGTAGCGGCCCAGCTTCCGGATCGATCAGGGTGATGCGGCTGTAATGGGGAATCAGGAAAGGAATCAGGGTATGAGCCCATTCGTCATCTATAATCAGAAGGGTGCGGTCGCCGGGCATGGTTGTGATGTCGATGGCTGGTTCTCGGGGGCCCAGGAAGACTTCAGAGGCGTTTTCTGACTGAAGATATTCCCGGAAGTATACGCCGTCGTGGTTTTTCCAGCTTCGGCCGTCAAAGATTTGAACGGTATGATTCTGACGCTCACCGGGCAGCGTATAGAGGTCGATGCTGTCCGGCAGGAAATCCTGCACCATGACCCGCCGGTAGAGATTTCCCAGAAAATGATGACTGGCGTGTTCAATGTTCATTCGATCCAGTGAAGTGGCGGTAAATCCCAACTGGGTGGCACTGGCACTGTATGCCAGATAAGCGCCCAGTGAAGTCCAGTGAGAATCCGAGCGGTAGTAGAGATACCACTCCCGATTGGCTGACAGGGTGCTGTAACAATCCAGGGTATTGACGGACTTGGAAACCTGTTCATAGGCCCGGTCAATGGCGATCTTTTGGGATACGTTGGAAATGCCATCTGGAAGCAGATCGCTGTGAATTTCGCTGGCTGAGGGAATGAGCATCAGGGAGGTGGCGCCGGAAAACCGGCCGGCAATTTCCATGACGGCAGCGGTGGACTGTTTTACGGATTCTTCGGAAATAGGATCGGTGCGTTCCATCAGCCGGTCATGGAGAAGATAGACGTCCTGAACGACTTTGCGGCCGGTAAGCTGCTGCAATCGGGTGCGGAGACTCATCCATTCGGTGCGCAATGGAAAATGGTCGGCCAGATAATCCTCCAGTTTCTCTCCGCTGCTTCCATCCCAGACACTGGACAGGGTGGGGAGCGAAGCAAGAGAGCGCTGCTCCGCCTGGGAAAAGTCGCCTTTGGGCGATACCGCCATACCGGTGGCGGCGATGGCCAGGACCAGATAGAAGGTTAGGGCAGTCAATTTCTTTCCATTCATAAGCGGATTCCTCCAGCATTAAAAGCGGAACAGGAGCTGCGGATCAGTGCCTCCCACCAGATAGGCGGTGGAAAGCACCAGCAGGATTAGAACAAAGCCCGGTGTCAGCCAGGAGAGCAGGCGGGGCTTTTTTTGCAGCTGTTTGATCAGGCGGCCGGGCAGGCTTCCTGCGCCAATAATGCCCATCAGCAGCATGATGCCATAGGAAGAAAGCAGACGGATGCCGCTTTGCAGCCCGAATCCATGTCTTCCTACCAGCTCTTTTATTAGAGAAAGAATGTCTCCCAGATTACCTGCTGCCAGAAAGATCCAGCCGCCGGCAATCAAAGCCAGGGTGAGAAGCCGCCGCAAAAAGAGGGGGAATTTTGTCCAGAGCTTTCCCCACACCAATGTTTCACCTGCCAGCAGCAAGCCGGTGTAAGCGCCCCACAGCAGGTAATGCCATTCTCCGCCGTACCAGATGCCCACCAACATCCAGATGAGCAGCGCATAAAAGGCGGTACGCCAGCGGGAAGCAGGGCCATGCTGCAAGGGATCCAGCAGGTAACACCGGATCCAGCTGAGCAGAGACATCTGCCATCGCCGGCAGAAGTCCCGGATGGAGGTGGCGGAAAAGGGATGGGCAAAATTTTCCGGCAGGGTAAAGCCCAGCATTCTGCCCAGGCCGATAGCCATATCGGCATAACCGGACAGATTATAGTAAAGCGCCAGCCCGAAGGCCAGCAGCCCTAACCAGGCAGGCAGCAGGCCAGGGCGGGGAATCAGCGAAACCTGCCGCCAAAGTGCGCCGATGTTGTCTGCCAGCAGCACCTTTTTTGCAAGACCAGTGGTGAACCGCAAAATACCATCTGCGACCTGTTCGCCACGGAAAAAGCGGTGTTCCAGCTCCTTGGCGGTGCGTTCATAGCGGGTAATGGGGCCGCCCAACAGTTTGGGGAACATCAGCGCATAGGTGCCATAGGCGGCAATACCGAATTGTGGACGGCAGCTGCCTCGATAGACGTCTGTCAGGTAGCTGATGTGGTGAAGGGTGGCTACGGCAATGCCCAGTGGCGGCAGCCAGTCTGCGCCGGAGAAGAACATGCCGCTGTACCGGCAAATAGCCAGCAGCAGAGCTTCTGCCGCAATCGTTCCCCAGAACAGCAAGGTCCGCTGTATTCCTTTCCACCGGTCCAGCAGCAGTCCGGCGCCGTAGCTGGCGGCGGTTCCTGCCAGCAGCGGCAGCAATGCC
>CALXFL010000285.1 GCA_944387515.1 uncultured Clostridia bacterium | reverse complement strand
GCGATTTCCTGGAAAATGACGGCAACTTCGGCAAGATCCTCTACTACTTTGCTGACGCTTCTCAGCCCGAGCTTCCTGTCTTGGAGGCCCTGCTGGAGGAATGGGGCATCGGCGTTGGAGCGGGTTATCTCACCGAAACCGACATGAACAACATCTACATGAGTCCCTACTGCCTGCTTCAGGAGTATGGCGATGAGACCTACACCGAAGGTGTTACCACCGATACCCCCTTGCTGGTGGCCAACGCACGGCCGCTGGAGCAGCTCTGGGAAAATGCCGGCAACCGCTACACCAAGGTTCTGTTCAAGACCCATGACAGCGCTGTCATCGTTCCCAACGATGCTGACGAAAATTGGGATGTGACCGCCGCCGAGACTGGCAGCTATCCCACTGGCATCCTGGGTCAGCGGATTACCTTTGAGGGCACCACCCAGAAGACTTCTTACCTGGTGGCCTTCGGCTCTCTGGGCATGATCGACCAGTATTTCATGAATATGTCCGCTCTGAACAATGCCGAGTATCTGGTCAACCTGACCAACCTTCTGGCGGATAAAGAGGAAGGCATCCAGATCGTCTCCAAGACCCTGGGCACCGAGACCCTGGGCATCAGTGAGCAGCAGGCTGTGAACATCGGCGCACTCTTCCAGTATGCGCTGCCGGTGGTCATTCTGCTGGCAGGCGGTTTTGTCTGGCTGCGCAGGAGGAACAGATAATCCATGAACAAGAAAATCAAAACCCTGATTATCGGCGGTGTGGCGCTGGTGCTGCTGGTGGGTGTGCTGCTGCTTCTGCTCTTCCTGCCCCAGCAGGAAACAGAATCAGAGGAAAGCTCCGCCACTGTTTCCACCACTACCGTAGAAGTTTACACCGGCGAGGTGGACAATGTGTCCGCCCTGACCGTCGACCAGAACGGCGTCAGCTATGAGATTGTCCGGGATGGCGAGGAATTCACCATTGAAGCCTTGGAGGGAGACGGCGTCTCCATTCTCACCAGTGAGCTTTCCAACACCGTAACTCAGTTTGCTTCGGTTACAGCAACCCGTCTGGTGGAGGAGAATCCCACAGACCTGACCAAGTACGGCCTGGATAACCCCGCCATCACGGTGGATGTGACCTATGCAGACGGCACCAGCCATCAGGTGAAGCTGGGCAACGCCCTGCCTACTGATGACGGCTACTATACCCTGGTGGATGACGGCACCACCGTCTATGCCACCGGCACCTCCAAGTATACCTGCGCTGCCAAGCGGGCACTGGACTATGTGAGCACCGAGGTCATCGAGACCTGGACTGCTCCTACCGATGCCGATGGCAATGCCACCCAGGAGTCCGCCATCATCAACTACCTGGAGATTGAGGGCGCGACCTTTGCCGATCTGGGCACCTTCCGGATGGAGGCCCAGGAGGTAGAGAGCGGAGACGGCGTTGTGTACAGCTCAGGCTACCGGATTGTCAGCCCCTTTGAAGCGGATTTCCGTATTCGTACCGATGAGGACGGCAACGACCAGAACGCCATCTACACCAGCAACCTGTCCGCCTTTTCGGCTGATTCGGTGGCTTACCTCTTCCCGGAAGAAAGCGATCTGACCGCCTGTGGCTTTGACGCCCCCTATGCTGTTATCCGGTTTGCCCGGGATGGCGAGGACCATGTCTGGACAGTGGGCAATCAGGTGGAAGGCTCCACCGACCGGTACCTGATGGCGGACGACAAGCCCATCATCTACCAGGTTGCTGAGGCCAAACTCCCCTGGATCACAGCAGACATCAACAACCTTTACTCTACCCTGATGATTCTGCCCCACATCAACGATGTGGCCGGTGTGGATATCATGGTAAACGGACAGGAGTATATTGTTGAGATGAGCGGTGAGGATGATTCGCTGGTGGCCGTCATGAATGGCACCGAGCTGAGTACTGATATCTTCCGTAAATTCTACCAGTATCTCCTGTCGGCACCCGCCGAAGGACTGAACCTGGACGGTGAGAAGGGCGAGCTGCTGGCCAGCTTCACCTATCACTACAAGGACACCTCTGTCCCCGATGATACTGTTCAGTTCTATGATGCTGGCAACCGCCGTGTCATCATCTCCCTCAACGGCAACGATACCTATATCAGCCGCAGCACCTATGTAGATGTGCTGGCAAAGAACTGTGAAAAAGTTCTGGCTGGTGAAACCCCGATTCTCGACTATTGATGCCATAGAAAATCCCGCCAGCTGGTGAAAGCCAGCCGGCGGGATTTTTGCGTGAAAAGAAATTCCCCGCCCGGGATAGTCCATCCTGAGCGGGGATTCTGTTATCTTCGGTTATTTGCAGCAGCGGACAATTTCCTCCATAACCTGATGGAGGGGGAGACCCTGAGCCAGGGCAATCTGCCGGGCCGACTCATACTCAGCCGTCACCCGGGTGAGATTCCCCCAGGTTGCCCGCTTGGCAGCAGCTTCTCCCCAGGGAGTCTGGACGGTGACGGATTCCCGCTTGCAGGTGATCCGCTCCATCTCGCTGATCCGCAGGCC
>CALXFL010000284.1 GCA_944387515.1 uncultured Clostridia bacterium | reverse complement strand
GAAAAGGCCGCACTGATTCTGCCGCTGGGTGTGCGGGCAGGGGAAACAGAGATTCTCTCCTCCACCGCTCAGTTGGTAGGTATCGAGGAAGAATCCCTCCGGTTCCGGCTCAGCCAACGGGGCAAAGATGAAATTCGTCTCAAATCGGCCAAGCGCCCCTGCGCCGCCGGTTGCAGCATCGAGAAGACGGCAGAGGGCTGGCTGCTCCGCCCCCAGGACAGCCGTGACCTTCTGGTTACTTTTGAAGTATAAAGGAGAAAAGCAATGGCAAGCAAACGTGTAGAAGAACTGATTTCCTCCATGAGTCTGGAGGAAAAGCTGGGCGAAATGACCCAGCTGGCGCCCTTTTTCTTTGGCGTGGACGAGTCCATGGACCTGACCGGCCCCATGGCAGAGCTGGGCCTTCAGGAGGAGGATATCAAATACATCGGCAGCACCCTCAATTCCTTCGGTGCAGAGAAGAACATCGCCATGCAGAAAAAACACATGGCAGAACAGCCCCACGGCATTCCGCTGCTGTTCATGGCAGACGTCATCCACGGCTTCCGGACCATCTTCCCCATCCCGCTGGCCATGGGATGCAGCTTTCAGCCTGCCGCCTGCGAAAAGGCCGCCGAGGTAGCCGCCAAGGAGAGTACCGCCGCCGGTATCCAGCTGACCTTTGCCCCCATGGCCGACCTGGTACGGGATCCCCGCTGGGGCCGGGTCATGGAGTCTCCCGGTGAGGACCCCTATCTCAACGCCCGGATGACCGAAGCCGCCGTCAAGGGTTTCCAGGGAGAGGATCCCCGCGAAAAGGGACGGATGGCCGCCTGTGTCAAGCATTTCGCCGGTTACGGCGCCGCCGAAGGCGGACGGGACTACAACACCGTCGACCTGTCCGATGGCATCCTGCGGGAGTTCTACCTGCCTGCCTATCACGCTGGCATCGACGCCGGTGCCAAGATGGTCATGACCTCCTTCAACATCATGAACCGGATCCCCGCCGGTGCCAGCAAAATGCTCTTTGATCAGATTCTCCGGAAGGAATGGGGCTTCACCGGTACCGTCATCTCGGACTTCGCCGCCGCCAACGAGACCATCATCCACGGCTACGCCAAGGACGGCGCAGAAGCTGCCCAGCGGTACATCCAGGCAGGCTGCGACATCGAGATGATGTCCAGCCACTATATCCACCACGGCAAGGAGCTGCTGGAACAGGGCAAACTTTCCATGGAAGAGATCGACCGGTCGGTACGGCACATCCTCACCCTGAAAGAAGAACTGGGACTCTTTGAGAACCCCTTCAAGGATGCTGATCCCGAGGCCGAAAAGGCACTGGCTCTCTGTGACGAGCACCGGGCTGCCGCCCGGGATGTGGCCCGCAAATCGGTGGTACTGCTGAAAAACGAAGGCGTTCTCCCGCTGGACAGCAAAAAGAAAGGCTTAAAGATTGGTCTGGCTGGCCCCTTTGCCACCTCCCGGAATGTGCTGGGCGGCTGGGCCGGTACCGGCAGCCATGTCTCCACCCTGGAAATGGGCATGCAGGAGATGTTCCCTGATGCCGAACTGGTGACCGCCATGACCGAAGAACTGGGTGCCATGCAGGAGGGCATCTTCGACGTAGAAGACCGGGTGGAAGAAACCTGTAAGGCTCTCCGGAACTGCGACGTGATTCTGGCTGCTGTGGGTGAAAACCCCATGGACACCGGCGAAGCTGCCAGCCGCACCTGCCTGCGGCTTTCCCCCAATCAGGAAAAGCTGCTCTATGAACTGCACAAGCTGGGCAAGCCGGTGGTGATGATCCTGTTCAGCGGCCGCCCGCTGGAAATCCGGCCGGTGCTCCCCTATGCAGACGCTGTGGTACAGGCCTGGTTCCTAGGCACTGAAGCTGGTACCGCCCTGGCGGATATCCTTTCCGGCGCCTACAACCCCAGTGGCCGCCTTTCCATCAGCTTCCCCCAGACTGTCGGCCAGATTCCGGTCTACTACAACCACTACCGCACCGGCCGTCCTCTGGGCAGCGCCGAGGGCCGGTACGTTTCCCGGTATCTGGACTGCCCCAATGAGCCCCTCTTCCCCTTCGGCTACGGTCTCAGCTACGCCCGGTACCAGTACAGCGGCTTCCAGGTGGCAGTGGACCAGGACGGCATCCTGACAAAAGTAACGGTGGAAAACATCTCGAACACCGCCGGTGTGGAGACGGTACAGTGCTACACCCACGATCTGGCCGGCAGCGTTGTCCGCCCGGTTATGGAACTGAAAGCTTTCCAGCAGGTGGAGCTTGCCCCGCACCAGAAGCAGGGGGTCACCTTCCGGATCACCCGGGAGATGCTCCGCTTCCCCAATGACCGGTCGGAGTTCGTCTTTGAGCCGGGCGAATTTGAGATCATGGTGGGACACAGCAGCAGCGAGGTGCTGACCGGAAAGGTCTCACTTGACGCATAAATCCAGACAGCAGAAAGCCGGTACGATTTCTCGTACCGGCTCAGGCTGTCGAAAAAGGTCACCGAAAGGTGGCCTTTTTCTGGTATGACGGAAGAAAATGAGGTATAATGGTGTGG
>CALXFL010000283.1 GCA_944387515.1 uncultured Clostridia bacterium | reverse complement strand
AAATGCCAGCCGGAGACGGCTGGCATTTTTGGTCATGGAGAAGCTTACAGGGCTTTGCGGATGGCGGCGATGATCTCCTCATATTCCGCATCGCTCAGCAGAACGGCGGGCTGGGGGTTCATCTCAAAGGTGCTGCCAAAGGAAAGGCCGCCTTCGTACTTGGGGACGATGTGGCAGTGCAGGTGGGTGCCCTTGTCGTTGTACATGCCCAGGTTGACCTTTTTGGGGGAGAAGGCCTTGGAGATGGCGGCGGAAACCCGGCGCATATCCTCGGCAAAGAGGGCGGCTTCTTCGGCGGTCAGGTCAAAGTATTCGTTGACGTGGTCCTTCCAGGCCAGGACGCAGCGGCCCCGGTAGGCCTGGTTGCGGAAGAGGTAGAGCCGGGAAGCGGTCAGGTCACAGATGGGGATCATCAGCTCCTGAAGAGCCTGGTTTTCGGTGCAGTACATGCAGCTGTTGTCTTTTGCCATGGGGAAGACTTCCTTTCTTTTTCAAAAATAAACGCAGAAGCGTTATTCACGGATGGTCCAGTCCACCTGCATGCCGTGCTGTGCCAGGAAGCGGCAGGCAGTGGAGAAATGCCGGCAGCCAAAAAAGCCGTTGCGGGCAGAGAGGGGACTGGGGTGGGCGGCTGTCAGCACCAGGTGACGGCTGGTGTCGATGAGGGCCTTTTTCTCCCGGGCGTTGGCGCCCCAGAGCAGAAACACCATGGGCTGCTCCCGTCCCGACAGCAGCTCAATGATCCGGTCGGTGAAAATCTCCCAGCCAATGCCCCGGTGGGAGGCAGCCTGTCCGGCCCGCACCGTGAGAACGGTGTTCAGCAGCAGGATGCCATGCTCTGCCCAGTCTGTGAGGCAGCCGTGGGAAGGTGGCGTGAGCCCCAGATCATCCCGGATTTCCTTGTAGATGTTCTGAAGGGAGGGGGGAATGGGGACGCCCTTCTGGACAGAAAAGGCCAGTCCATGGGCCTGTCCCGGTCCATGATAGGGGTCCTGTCCCAGAATGACCACCCGGGTATCCTTAAAGGAGGTATACCGCAGGGCGTTGAAGATATCATACATGGAGGGGTAGATGGTGCGGGAAAAGTATTCCTGCTTCAGGATCTGCCGCAGCTTCAGATAGTAGTCCTTTTCAATTTCGTCTTTTAAAAGCTCGTCCCAGTCATTGCCGATGTGTACCAACTAGCAGCGCTCCTTTCCGGCGTGGTCTATGACCATTGTACCCCCAGAAAGAGGAAATGTAAAGCCCTGATTTTGGTGGGTTTTTCCTTTACATTTTGCAGGATACAGGGTATAATACAAGAGTAGAACAGATGTCCGTACAGACCGGCAGACGGCGGCGGACGAAAAGGAGAGCGCATTGCTGAAGAAATCTGATTTGCTCCGACGCGCCTATGAAAATGAGGAGGAGCAGCCCTGCTTCTGCGTGGGCGAGGACGGCGTTATTCTCTGGGCCAACAAAGCAGTGTTGGCTTATCTTCCCTGTCTGATTGAGGGCGTTTCTATCGATCTGGCTTTGCCTGAATGCTTTCCCAATGGATTTTCCCCGGTGCTCATAGGGGAAAGCCGTACCATCTATTTTCCCCAGGGGGATGAAACCCTGACCTTTACCCGGTTTCATGTTCAGCGGTCTGCCGATTTTTTTCTGGTGCGGTATGATCCGTCCGGTCAGTATCAGGTGACCCGGGGGGACAGCGGACGGGACAGTGTGCCGCTGATGACCAGTTTTCTCAGGCAGCGGGTCAACCGGATTTTTGACCTGACCTCCTCTTCCCACGGGGAGATGGAGGATCTGGCTTACGACTATGAACAGGAGAGTCCTTTTCTGTCCAAGAGAATCTATGCGCTTGTGGAACGCCTGGCCAGTGCAGAGGAGGACTGCCGGTCCATTCTTTGTATGGCCTTACAGATGGAAGAATACTACCGGTTTGCTACCCGCACCGATCTGGTGCAGAAGCAGCTGGACATGTACAGCTATTTTTCTCAGCTGCTGCACCAGTTCAAGGTTTGTTCCCTGCAGCTGCCGCTGGATTTCGACTATGAGATTGAAAACTCCTACGAAAGCTGGACTTTGGTACTGGACGGGCAGCGGTATACCATCGCGTTGCTGGGTATGTTCCGGGTCAGCTGTCTGGCCGCGCTCCAGCGGGGACATGGCAAGCTGCGGGTATGGGTCCGGGAAGAAAACGGGGAGGTTTGCGTGGATATCGAGGAGGCGGAGCAGCCGCTGCACGCCCTGATGGAGGAGCGGGTACAGCTGCTTCATGGTGGACAGCAGGTGCCCACCCCCGGCCGGATGGCTTATGAAAACCTTCGCAAGCTGACCGAGTTCCACGGAGGCAGCTGTGTGCTGGCTGCAATCGGGGAGACCAGCGGCTGGCGCATTCAGCTGAGGCTGCCGGCAGAGCTGGATCTGGGCGGCAGATTGTTCTGTGATCCCGGGTATACGCCCGGCACCCAACCCAACACCCTGGGCGGACAGCTGGGCCTGGTCAAGATCATGTTGGCCGGACTGGGAGATTTCTTTTACGGATAACGGAATTTAAAAA
>CALXFL010000282.1 GCA_944387515.1 uncultured Clostridia bacterium | reverse complement strand
CCTTCTGGCAGGGCGTTTTTTATGTAAAACCTGCTTTTTCATCGATCAAATATACAGAGATTTTCCCATTATGTTGACAGGCGGACAGGTGTCTTTTATACTGTTGGTGAAAAACACCAACGGCAGAAAGGATGACATCATGAGAGTATGTATGATAGGCGGCAGCGGCCACAGTCACACCATTCTGGGCCAGCTGGACCATCCGGATATCTTTCCTTTGGAGATCTGCGGCTGCTGCCGGGGCTTTGAAGGGGAAGCGCTGGGCGGAGCGATGAAAACACTGCTTCAGGACCGGGGAATGGATATCCCTCAGTTTTCTTCCTATGGAGAGATGCTGGACCGGGCTGATCCGGAGCTGGTGGTGGTGGATGGACTTTTTGCACACCACGGTCCCATGTCGGTGGAGGCACTGAACCGGGGCATCCATGTTTATGCTGAAAAGCCGGTGGCGACTACGTTGAAGGGACTTTCTCTTCTGCGCCGGGCAGCAGAGCGGGGGAATGCCCGGCTGGGTGCGATGCTCACTACCCGGTATGAGGCGCCCTTTTACACGGCCCGGAAGCTGATCAGAGAGGGTGCTATTGGCCGGATCCGACTGGTGCAAGCGCAGAAGTCCTATCGGTTGGGACAGCGTCCCGCCTTTTTTGGAGACCGGCAGCAGTTTGGCGGGCTGATTCCCTGGGTGTCCATCCACATGATTGACATGATTCTCTGGCTCACCGGAAAGAAGTGTAAACGGGTCTATGCCAGCCACAATGCCGATGACAACCGGGGAAACGGGGATTTGGAAATGGTGGCTCTTTGCAGCATGGAACTGGAGGATCATATTCTTGCCACCGTTACCACCGACTATTACCGGCCGGATGGCGCACCCACCCATGGGGATGACCGCATTCGGATTGTGGGCACAGAGGGCATTCTGGAGATTATGAAGGATACCCTGACCCTGATAGATGGAGAAGGCTGTCGGGAAATGCCGCTGGATACTCCCCCTGATCTTTTTGGAGATTTTCTCCGGCACATTCGGGATGAGCTGCCCACTGGCGGTGTAGGGGGCCTGGACGGCCTGTACAGCAGCTATGTCAGCTTGATGCTCCGGCAGTCTGCGGATGAGGGGCGGCTCTTTGATTTGTCTGCTCCATGATCCTATCAGGGTTGGGCTACTGCAAGATACTCTTCCAGGCAGAGGTTTTGCCGGGTCATCTCTTTGGCAGCTTCTTCTCCTACATACCGGTAGTGCCAGGGTTCGTTGCTGATGCCGGTGATGTGGGTTTTGTCTTCGGGATATCGTTTAATAAAACCGTATCGGGCACTGTTTTCTAACAGCCAGTCATACACCTCCTGTCCGGTGGAGTGGATGCCGTCAGCATTGATGTCCACGGCCAGTCCTAGTTGGTGTTCACTGGTACCAGGAAGTGCTACCCAGTCTTCTGCCAGTGTCTCTGCTTCTTTTCTGGTATATCCCTCCTGTTCATAGGCAGCAATCTTGTCGTCTAAAATTTGCTGTTGTTCCTCTGTTGTCCGATAGCCTGAGGCTACCACCGGGTAGACACCTGCTGCCCGCATATCGTCAAACATCTGTTGCAAAGCAGGATAAATCCGTTCATCTATCCGTTCACCATTGAACAGCTGGACTGTTTCCAGGGTATAATCCTCCGGCAGGGGATGATCTCTGTTGACCAGAAGCAGCTGCCAGTCGTCAGACTGCTGGATAGGGGTCGAAAGAACGGGAGAGGAAATAGTAGAGGATTCTGGCAGTTTCCAGAATCCCCAGATCAGAACGGCCAGGAGGATTGCAAAAATCAGAGTTCCTTTTCTTGTTTTCCGGCGGCGCCGTCTTCTGGGAAAATTCGTTACATTTGCCTGTATACTTTTTGGCTGCATAAGCTGCTCCTTTCCGGGGCAGCAAAATGCCCCGTTCTGCTATCTTCAGGATACCAGAACGGGGCGTTTGATGTATGCAGGACTTTTTGTGAAGTGCTTGTGTTTTTCTCTGGAAAATCATACGATTTTCTGACAATTGGCTGGCAGGGAGAGGAAAAAACTGATGGATTCCGATTGGCTTTCTGCCCGGATGCTGCCGCCGTGAAGCAAAACCAACTCTTTGGCAATGGCCAGTCCCAGACCGGCGCCGCCGGTTCGTACAGAGCGGGCACTGTCCACCCGGTAAAACTGTTCAAAGATCCGGCTGAGCTTTTCAGGTGGAATTGTCCGGCCGCGATTTGTCACGGTGATTTCAACCTTAGTGTCATCCGAGGTCATGGTAAGTGTGATGGGAGAACGGGGATAGCTGTAGGAGATGGCGTTGCGGATCAGGTTGTCAAAGACCCGCTCCATTTTGCCGGGATCACAGAGAATCTCTACATCCGGTTGGATGTGCGCCTCCCAGGTCAGCTGTTTTCCGGCGAGAATGGGAGAGAATTCATCTACCATTTGCTCCAACATCCGGCTGAGATTGATGCGCTCCAGTTCCAGCTCCAAAGTGGAAAGATTGAAGCGGGTGATGTCAAAGAATTCATTGATAAGCTCTTCCAGCCGCTGAGCCTTGTCCA
>CALXFL010000281.1 GCA_944387515.1 uncultured Clostridia bacterium | reverse complement strand
GCGGTGGGCGACCCAAGGCTCTGCCTTGGGGAACCGCAATTTTTCGAGAAAAATTGAGTAAAGCTTTTGATTTTTTGCGCCGTCAGGTAGTTCCTTTTTGTGCAACTTTTTCTGAGAAAGAGGTTTTTCTACAACCTGAAAGTCCCTCACCAACCGGTGAGGGACTTTTATCATCGGGAGAGAGATCAATACTCCACTTTTACCGGCATGCCAGTCTCCATGGACTTGTTGCAGGCCAGAGTAAAGGCAACGCTCTTGTAAGCATCTGCATAGGGAGAACGGATCTTGGAAGGATCGCCAGTGAGAACAGCGTCGATGAAGGTGCGGTCGCACTTGACACCAAAGTCGATGGTGTTGCGGTAGGTGACGCCCACTTCATTCTCGCTCTTGCGCTGGGTGCCGTCGCCAGAGATGGTGCCAGCTACATCAGCAGCCTTGTCCTCTTCGGTCACGCCGTACAGGGTAACCTTGCTGCAGAGGACATAGTCCATACGGGAGCTGCGGGAACCAAAGGTCATCTTGGAATCCCAGGAAGCGCCGTTGAGGGAGTAGCAGCCAGTCATCATGGTGCAGGTAACGCCATTCTTGAAGGTAATCAGGGTGGTGGAGAGGTCATCGGTGAAGTAGCCGGGATTCTCCTCCTGGGTGATGTAGCCGCGGCTGGCAACCGAGTATACGGTATCGGGCTCAGAATCCAGCAGGTAACGGAGCATATCCATCTGATGGATGGTCTGCTCAACCAGCTGACCGCCGGAGGTAGCCTTCACATTCCACCAGGGAGCGTCAGGAATACCACCTACACGGGAAGCAGCCACGTGAAGGATCTGATGATCCTTGATGTAAGCCTTGGCGGCATCGTTGATGTCGTCATATCTGCACTGGAAACCGGAAGCGGCGATCAGGCCCTTCTCCTCTACCTGGCGAACCAGCTCCTTGGCCAGGTCGATGTCCAGAGAAAGGGGTTTCTCTACGAAGAAGGGAATGCCCCGTCTGATGGTCTCAAATTCAATCTGTCCATGGCAGGTGGGAGGTACGCAGATAAAGACCATATCGGGCTGAATCTCGTCGTACATCTCAATGAAGTTGCTGAAAGCCTTGCCGCTGCCAGCCTGTTTGACAAAGTTCTCAGCGCGCTCCAGAATCAGATCGCAGAAGCCGGCCAGTTCAATATCCTTGAACTGAACAAAGTGGCTCAGGTGATAGGAACCGATGCCGCCGCAGCCGATCAAAGCGAGTTTTTTCATGATGACATTCCTCCAAATACAGTGTAATCAGAATCAGTTTTCAGCAATAATTTTACCAATGGCATCGGATACAGCCTGATAGAATTCCTCATAGCTCATATCCGGTGTATCGGAATCCGATTTAAAGACCTCAGCGGTGAGGTAATCGTCAAATCCAGCCTTCTTCAGTGCAGGAATTACAGCTTTCCAGTTGACATCGCCCTTCAGCAGATCTACAAAGGCACCGCCGGAATTCAGGTGGCCATTGCGTTTGAAGTCCTTAACATGTACATTGTGGATCCGTCCGCCCAGCACTTCAATCCAGTATTCGGACCAGGAAAAGGCAATGACGTTGCCCACATCATAATAGGCGCCCAGATAGGGGCAATCCAGCTTATCAATAAAGCCAGCCATATCGAAGGGGGACATGAAGAATCCGTTCCAGACGTTCTCTACGCCTACATAAATGCCGCCTGCGGCGATTTCATCGGTGAGAGGACGAAGGGTGTCCAGAGAGTTCTCATAAGCTTCCCGGATGGAGATCTCAGGAGAGATACCGCCGGGCACAATCAGGATGCCGCCAGCGCCCAGCGCTTTGGCGCAGGCCAGCTGCTTGCGGACCAGGGCCTGGGAAAAGGCCTTCTTTTCTGGATCGGGAGAACCCATATTGCCGCCATGCAGCGAGGTGGAAATACTCACCACCGGCAGGCCAACCCGGTCAGAAATTGCCTTGATGGCAGCCAGTTCTTCCTCGGTGGTCTCCATGGTGAGAGAATGGGCAGAATGTCCGACTGCATCTACATTGAGTTCAATGCCGTCAAAACCGGCAGCCTTGATCTTTTCAAACATTTCCTCAAAGCCGGTTTTCTCATCCACGGACCATGCGTTGATGGACTTTTTCATAACAGACCTCCTGGATCTTTCCACTGTATTCCGTCAAACTGAACAGAAAATTAGCGGAGAAGCTTGTATTCTCATCATTTTTAGTATATACTAGCTTTGTTGAAAAAAATATATAGAATCCGCCTTAATATATGGACAAAACGCTTTTATTTTATGAAAGCTGCGGACTTCCGGCAGGAACAGGATAGCCTGTACCGCTCTTTCAGGACGTCAAAGAGGAGGCTGAAAATATGCCAGAAGATCAAGCCTATTACCTGGCATTGAATGTGGAAGACAACAATATTCACCGGATGGACAAGGAACTGATTCCCAACTGCGCCGGTCTCTGCGTACTACCTCAGCCCTTTGCCAACCGTTCTCCCATGGGCCGGGAGGATTTTTACCTGCAATACCTCTATAAAGGAGAGATGGATCTCTGGCTGGACGGCAAG
>CALXFL010000280.1 GCA_944387515.1 uncultured Clostridia bacterium | reverse complement strand
ATGATGCAGAGGGAACGGAAGTCCGCCCGGTCGAGAATCGAGATCATGTTGACCATGTGGGCGGAGAAGGTGGACAGAGACTGCTCGATGCTCTGCTCGTCGCCGATGTCCACCAGCACGTCCTCAAAGGTGGAGATGACCGAGCCGTCGGCCACCGGGATCAGCAGGCCGCACATGGTCATCAGGGTCAGCAGGCCCAATGTTTTCAGGGTAACGGTCTTACCACCGGTGTTGGGGCCGGTGATGACCAGACAGGAGAAGTCGTCACCCAGCCGGATGTCGATGGGAACCACCTTGTCCGGGTCGATGAGGGGATGGCGGGCCTTTTTTAAGAGAATCCGCCCGTCCTCCACGATGCGGGGCATCTGGGCCTTCATCCGGGCCGCCAGGGCAACCTTGGCAAAGAGCAGGTCCAGGTCGATGACGTTTTCAAAGGCCCAGCAGATGTCGTCGCAGCAGTCGCCGCAGCGGGCCGACAGCTCGGCCAGAATCCGCTCGATTTCCTCCTGCTCCTTGGACTGGAGCACCCGGATCTCGTTGTTGGCCTCCACGACGGCGATGGGCTCGATGAAGTAGGTGGAGCCGCTGCCGGAGGTGTCGTGGACAAGGCCCTGAATTTCGCTCTTGTACTCGGCCTTGACCGGCACCACAAAGCGGCCGTCCCGCATGGTGATGATGCTGTCCTGCAAATACTTCTGGTAGCTGGAGGAGCGGATCATCTTCTCCATTTTTTCCCGGGCCTTCAGCTCAGTCTGGCGGATCTTGCGCCGGATGGCGGCCAGGGTGCCGGAAGCGTTGTCGTCGATCATGTCCTCGCTGATGATGGCGGAGGAAATCTCCCGTTCCAGTCCCAGGTTCTGGTAGAGCCGGGAAAACTGTTCTGATACGCTGGTTTCCTCCTCCGCAGGCTGGCCGGCGAACTGTCCGCTCCACTGGGAGAGGGTGCGGGACTGGCGGAGGACGGCGGCGATGTTCAAAAGGTCGCCGGGGGAGAGGGTGCCTCCCTGTTTTGCAATTTTCAGCCGTCCGCAGGGATTGTGGAAGCCGGTAAAGGTGGGCGTTCCGAACCGGACGGTGAGCTGGAACAGGTCGTTGGTGCGGTTTACCTCCCGCTGCACCTCGTCGATGTCGGTGAGGGGGGTGATGCCGGTGGCCTTCTGCCGGGAGTCGTCGTAATGGCAGCGGTCAGCCAGCTGGCGCAGGATCTTGTCCAGTTCCAGGGTTTTGGCATATTTGGGATGTATCATTTGTCGGTACCTTTCTCAGATTTGGGAGGGAAGCGGGCGGCTCCGCCATGGTTTTATAGAAATCCAGGGCCGGGAACCGGCCGCCCAGATGGTATAGGGCAAAGGCCTCGGCGGCCAGGCCCAGCTGCGCCTCCCCCTGGGGGGAGAGACGGAAGGAGAAGACCCGGCGGTCGGGGACCGTGGTGATGTGGGTGATGGCGGTGCGGATGGAGGGGGAGAGGGGCATTTTCAGCGTTTCTCCGTCCAGAGTGGTTCCGCACCGGGCACAGCAGAGCTGGCCCTCCGCTGGCAGGAAGTACCAGCCGTCCCCTTCCTCCTCGCCGCAGAAGGCGCAGAAGCCGGTGTCGGGGGCAAATCCACAGAGGGTCAGCAGCCGCAGTTCAAATACCGCCTTCAAAAAGGCGGGGGAGCGCTTTTTCTGCTCCAGAAGGTAAAGGGTGTTGAGCAGCAGCCGCAGGCAGTCGCCGCCGTTTTCGGCGGTGGGCAGCACAAAGCGGCAGAGCTCACAGAAATAGCCCGCCAGGGAAAGGGCGGTCAGGTCCTGCCGCAGCCCGAAAAAGTTGTTTTCCAGGTCGGCGGCGTCGACGATGTAGAAAGTTTTGCCTCGAAAGAGGCAAAACTCACTGTACGCCAGCACCTCAGTGGCGGCGGCGTACCGGTTTTTTCCGCCCTTCTGTCCTTTGGCGATGACATCGATGAGCCCCAGATCAGAAGTGAGCAGGGTCAGTTTTCTGTCCCGGGAACTGAGCGGCGTCTGTCCCAGGACGATACCGGTGGTTTTGACGGTCAAGGGGGGCGCCTCCTTGGGTGGCGGAGAGATTCTGGTAAAGCAGGTAGTCCCCGCCGGTGGACATGGAGCCCGCCGGCCCGCCGATCCGGGGACCCGGGTCGGGGAAGGGGGGCGTGCCCAGCGGCGGCAGGGGCGGCAGCTCGGCGCTGCGTCCCCGGTCGGGGAATTCAGGGCCCGGTGCGGTAGGGGTACCGGACGGGATTTCCTGGGGTTGATGGGTGGGATACATGGCCATTCCTCCTGTGACGTGAAGGTGATGCCGGTTCCATGCTGGCGATGCCAGCATGCCGGTATTCCTAGTCTGTCACAGGCAGGGGGGATTTATCCACCCGGGACGAGTTTGGATGCGGCATTTCCTGGGAAATGTTTCCAGGGAAATACTTCCCGGGGGTTCAGTCCTCGTACCGCAGGCCCACCGAGCGGATGGCCCGCTCATCGTTGCGCCAGTCGTCCCGGACCTTGATCCAGCACTTCAGGTTGACCCGGATGCCCAGGAACTGTTCCAGCTCCATCCGGGCTTCGGTGGAGATTTT
>CALXFL010000279.1 GCA_944387515.1 uncultured Clostridia bacterium | reverse complement strand
CGGCCTTCCCGGTCCTCAAAGACGAGACCGGTTTCACCAGCTGACACCCGGAGGGCATCCGTTTCCAGCAGCACACGCCCGCTGCCCCGCTTCCAGCCGTCAAAATCCGGCTGAGGCTGAAGCACCAGTTCATCGGGCCGGGGATCTGGCCGGGGAGAGCGAATGACCCGGATGATGCCCTCCTCCACCGGGATGACCTGCAAGATGCCCTCCTGCCATTTTTCTGTGATGCCGCATTTCTCCATGCCGGACTCCTTTCTGGCTGTACATGACCTATATCTGACAAAATAAACACAAACCAGCCTAAACAGACACTATTATATGTCAGAAATTTCCTATTGTCAAGGTGGCAAAGGGATTGACAGGTGGACTTGGGAGTGGTATAATTTAGATAGTTAGATAATCGTCTAAATATTGACCGTTTCTTCAGGGAGGTGCAGCATGAACGGAGCCTTCAAAGCGCTGGCAGACCCGACCCGGCGCAAAATTCTTCAGCTGCTGGCGCAGCGGGATATGACGGCAGGAGAAATCGCCGACTGCTTTTCCATGGCCAAGCCATCCATCAGCCACCACCTGAGCACTTTGCGTGCCGCAGGACTGATCGATGACGAACGCCACGGACAGAACATCCTGTACAGTCTGAATACCACGGTATTTCAGCAGCTGATGCAGTGGTTTTTTGAAATCAGCGGAATGGAATCGAAAGATTCTGTTCCGGAAGGAGTGAATCGGGATGAAAAAAATGAATAAAGCCTTTTGGATCCTGCTGGCGGTGGGACTGGTTTCCCTGGCGGCGTTGGGCGTTCTCTACCCCTCCCTGCCAGAACAGGTGCCCACCCATTGGAATGTCTACGGTGAAATCGACGGCTGGGGAGACCGGTGGATGGTACTGCTGTTGGGGGCGCTGGCACCGGCTATGACGCTGCTGATGTGGGTGGTGCCCCGGATTGACCCCCGGAAACAGAACTATGAAAAGAGTATGGGGCCCTACCTTGTCATCACCGTCTTTACCACGCTGCTGATGATGGGATGCGGCTGGTGCTCTGCACTGACTGCACTGGGCTGGAAGATTCCGGTTGGCAGAATCATTCTCCTCCTCATCGGCATCATGTTCGTGGCACTGGGCAACCTGATGCCCCGGATCCGCAGCACCTATATGTTTGGTATCCGCACCCCCTGGACCCTGGCCAGCGATACGGTCTGGAAAAAGACCCACCGGTTGGGCGGCATCTGCTTCTGTATCAGCGGCCTGACCTTCTGCCTGGCAGCGGTCATCCCCGGCATCTGGACCTTCGCCATCTCCATCGGGTTCATCCTGCTGTCCACCCTGTTCACCTTCATCTATTCCTGGTACATCTTCCAGAAAGAACAACGCAAATAACCAAAGAAGCTCCCGGCCACAGGACCGGGAGCTTTTTTCAATCGTGGTAATAGGAGTCGATGCCCAGATACTGCTCCAGGCAAAGCCCACTCTTATATACTGCGGTGGCTGTCTCCACCCCTACATACCGCAGATGCCAGGGCTCGTACTGGTAGCCGGTGACATCCTCCATCCCCTTGGGATAACGGATGATGAAGCCGTATTCATGAGCGTGGGCCGCCAGCCATTTGGCCTGCGGTGTAGCTGCAAAGGAATCATTCACCTGGTTGACGTCAAAGGCCAGTCCAGTCTGATGCTCCGAATAACCAGCCCGTGCGGAATACCGGTCCGCTGCTGCCTGTCCATCCCGGGCCACATAATTCCAGTAGAGCTGCTGCTGGTAGCTGTAAGACCGGTAGCCGGATGCTACCCAGAGAGACATTCCCTCCTGCTGCATGGCCTGCTGAATCCGATTGAAGGCAGCCTGGGTTTCGGCGGTCAATCCGCCGGGCGCATAATCCGCCGGAATCGGGTAGGACTTGTTGGCCACCAGAATCCCATCCACATAAAGCACGCCATCCCGCAGCGTCATCGTTTTGCCGGTGTCGGAAAGTGCGGTGTGAGTCTCGGGGTCGTCTTCGGTCCAACGGCCGCTGCTGTCCAGAAAATACCAGTCCTTGCCGTCGTGGAGAAAACCGGTTGCCATCTCGCCGTTCTCCTCAAAATAGTACCAGCTGCCGCCGATTTGATGCCACCCGATGGCCATTACGCCATTCTCCCGGAGATAATACCAGCAGTCATGCTCCTGGTGCCAGCCAGTTTGCATCACTCCATCCTGCCGCAGGTAGTACCAGCAGCCGTCCTCCTGGTGCCAGCCGGTAGTCATGGCGCCGCTCTGCTGGAAGTGATACCAATGGCCGTTCTGGTGGTGCCAGCCGGTCTGCATGACGCCATCCTCTCCCAGGTAATACCAGCAAGAGCCGTCCTGCTGCCAGCCTGTCCGGGGGGTACCGGTGCTGTCGCAGAGATACCAGTGTCCGTCCCGGCAGTTCCAACCGGAGGTGTAGCCACTGCCATTCTGACTGCGGTGATGGTTCTCAACCTGATGTCCGTGAGCAGCGGCCGGGCTCCATGCCAGCGTCCATACCAGCGTGAGCGCTGCTGCGCAGCTGACTTTCTTTTTCCATGTTCTTTTCATGCTGTCTGCCTCCCCATTTTCAG
>CALXFL010000278.1 GCA_944387515.1 uncultured Clostridia bacterium | reverse complement strand
GCCGCTGGTGATCTTGACAATGAACTTGTAGAGGTAGGCGTCCCGCACCTGCCAGAGCCGGACGTCCGGAATCCGCAGGGTGCCGGTCTTGCCCTGGGCCTCCACGATAAAATGACCCTCCTGGTCAAAGACGCAGACCGTCACCAGATGGTCGCCGGTGGTCTCCACCAGATAGTCCACCAGGGCGTCCTCTCCGGCCAGACGGTGGTTGACGGTCAGGTCGGTGACCCGCTCCTCCGGCAGGCAGCAGAGCTTGACCGGCCGCTGAAGACCGCTGTAATTGTAGAAGTCGAAGAAGGGCTTGTTCATCTTGCGGCCGCTTTTCAGGGTGATGGTGCGGCCAGCGGGCAGGGTGGTGAAGCTCAGCTCATTGTTGAGCCAGACCACCAGGCGGTTTTCGGCGTTATAGTGGGCTGCTTCGGTGATGTCGGCGGTGAAGGGAAGGAAGCCGCCCTCATGCCGGGCCACTTCCACGCCGTTGAGCCAGACGATGGCCCGGTGGGTGGCGCTGCCGAACCGGAGCACAACCCGCTGGCCCTTCCATTCCTCCGGCACAAAGACCAGGGTCTGGTACCAGAAGTCACCGGCATATTCCCGGGATTCCTTGTCGGTGAAGAAGTCGCAGAAGCTGGCGGGCACCGGCAGCTGGATACCGCCCTTGAAGCCCCGGGTCCAGCCGTCAGCCTGGCCGGTTCCTTCGGGGTCAAAGCGGAAGTCCCAGAGGCCGCTCAGGTCCACCACACGGCGGGAGCGGGTATTGCGGGGATAGAGCATGGATGTGGTCATAAGGATCGTCCTTTCTGTAAAAAATAAGGGAGCACCGGGCGGTGGCCTGTTGTTTCTTTCATTATACCAGAAAAAATGAGGTTATGTAAGATTCTTTTCAAACCTTTTGGGAATTTTTTCACGCCTTGACAGAAAAGAAGGGAGCGTGCTACAATATAGTTAGCAATAGCTAACCAAGAGAGAAAGGAGTCTGATTCCATGAATCAATCCTGCCGCCCGCTGCTGCCGCCTCCGGTGGAGGTGCTGCCGGGGGTGGAGCTTTACTATCAGGATATCCGGGCGGATTGCATGCCAGCGCCGGCCCAGCGGGAGGGGCGGATGCTCTGTCTCGACCACTGCCGCAGCGGCCGGGCCGAGTGGGCCCACACCGACCGCCAGTTCTGTTATCTGGGGGAAAATGACCTTCAGATTTCCTCCTGCGCCGACCACACCAGCTGTATGCAGTTTCCCACCGGCTGCTATCAGGGGCTGGCCATCCGGATTCAGCTGAGCCGGGCGTCATCCTCCCTGGAGACGGCGTTTCCTGGGCTGGGGCTTTCGCTGGAACCCCTCTATGACAAGTTCTGCCAGCGGCGGGATTCCTTTGTGGTGCGGGGCGCCGATACGCTGCGCCATATCTTCCGGGAGCTGTATGCGGTGCCGGAGATGGCCTGCCGGACGCCGGACCTTCAGCAGCGGTACTGCCGGCTGAAGATCGCCGAGCTGCTGCTCTTTCTGGAGGAGCTGGACACCGACCAGATGCTGGACACCAAGAACTACTACACCCGCCAGACGGTGGAGGCGGTCAAGCGGGTCAAACAGGAGCTCTGCCGCCATCCCGAGCAGCGGGTGACCATTCAGGAGGTGGCGGCCCGCCATGGCCTGTCGGCATCGACGCTGAAAAACTGCTTCCGGGACATCTACGGCCAGCCGGTGGCCTCCTTTATCCGCCAGTACCGGATGGACCTGGCAGCGGCCCGGCTGCGGGAGAGCGACGAAAGCGTCCTTCAGATTGCCGCAAGCGTGGGGTATGAGAACCCCAGCAAGTTTGCCGAGGTGTTCCGCCGGTATTGCGGCATGTCCCCGGCAGCCTACCGCCAGCAGGCGGGATAAGGCGGCAGTCTGAATGGATTGCCGCTGTCCGTTTCGATGGGACAGCCTGTGGGGGCAGGTGGTATACTGAAGACACCATCACGAAAGGAGCATACATCATGAAAATTGCAGTGGTATATTGGAGCGGCACCGGAAACACCGAGGCCATGGCCCAGCTGGTAGCGGAGGGCATCTCCGGCGCCGGCGGCGAGGCGGTTTGCCTGACCCCTTCGGACTTTGACCCCGGCCAGCTGGACAGCTACGACGCCATCGCCTTCGGCTGCCCGTCCATGGGGACAGAGCAGCTGGAGGAAACCGAGTTTGAACCCATGTTCCAGCAGTGTGAACCGGGCCTTTCCGGCCGCCGGATTGCCCTGTTCGGCTCCTATGGCTGGGGAGATGGCCAGTGGATGCGGGATTGGGCGGACACCTGCCGGGCGGATGGCGCGCAGCTGGTCTGCGAGCCGGTCATCTGCTGCGAGGCTCCGGACGAGGACGCCGCCGAAGCCTGCAAGGCCCTGGGTGCTGCCCTGGTGGGCTGATTTCTTCCCTTTGGAACCTTCCTTTTTTGGCCGCCTTCGGGCGGTCTTCTTTTTGGACAGCAAAAAGCCCGCCGTGTCCGATTTTAACGGAGCGGCGGGCTTTTTATGGGGAAGATTACAGGCGGGGGAGAACCTCATTTTCAAAAAAGGAAGCGGTTGTGTCGGGGGAAACCGAGAACAGCGTGTCGTCCAGGGTCACACAAA
>CALXFL010000277.1 GCA_944387515.1 uncultured Clostridia bacterium | reverse complement strand
GTGGAAAAGGACTGTCAGCTCATCCTCTCTCACCATCCGGTGATCTTCCACCCCCTCCGGCAGATTGCCGCCCGGTCGGTGCCGGGGATGGTGCTGAGACATGGACTCTCGGTCATCTCAGCCCACACCAACCTGGACAAGGCGATGCTCAACCCGTCCTTTGCCCGGAAGCTGGGCGTGGAGGAATTGGAGGAGGTACCCGGAGCCGGAGGCTGCGTCCTGATGGGACGTCCAGCCCGGCAGGGCCTGACTGCCAGTGAGCTGGCCGGTGAGCTTCAGAAGGCCATGGGCCTTTCTTATGGCCGCCTGTATGACGCCGGAAAGCCGGTGAACCGGGTAGCGGTTTGCTGCGGCGGTGGCGGTGGAATGTTGGATGCGGTGCTGGCCGCCGGAGTGGACTGCTACATCACCGGAGATATCAAGCACGACCAGGTCGTGACCGCAGCCAATGCCGGCCTGAGCATCATCGACCTGGGCCACTTTGAAACCGAGGTGGGCGTGATTCCGCTGCTGATCCAGGCGCTGTCGCCCAGCTTTCCCGGGGTTTCCTTTCTCCCAGCGGAGCGGTGTCAGCCGCTCTTTCAGCCCCTTCGCTGAAAGACAGCTGTCTGCCACCAAAAAAATTCCAAAAAACTGAAATTTTTTTCAAAAAAGGCTTGCATTTTGAAAGATAGTCTGCTATAATAATTGATGTTGTGGGCGACAAGCTATGCAACATCTGTGTCTGTAGCTCAGCTGGATAGAGTATCAGACTCCGACTCTGAGGGTCGCAGGTTCGAATCCTGTCAGGCACACCAAACGGAAGCTGCATTTTAGTCTTGGTAGAAAAGGCTGAAATGCAGCTTGTTTTTTATGTATTTTGCTGTCAGAACCGGAGACACATGGTTCTTTCGGTTGTCTGGCAGCCAATCAAACAAAGCGGGGACATTGTCATGAATCTGAAAGCAAAGCTACATAACCTCAAGCATCACCCCCTTGTCCGGGTGCTGGCGGACAACGGCGGAAATCCACGGACACTGGTGCTGATTGAACCGCTGTGGGGCATCCCCTATAACCTGATTGCCCCCTTTGCCACTCTCTATATGTACACCCAGGGCATCACCGACGTGCAGATCGGCTTGATTCTGTCGGTCACGATGGTGGTGCAGGTGCTGTTCTCCTTTTTCGGCGGCATCCTGTCCGACAAGCTGGGCCGGAAGTTCACCACCATGATGGGGGACTTTTTCGGCTGGTCGATGGCCTGTCTGGTGTGGGCTGTTTCCAACAACTTCTGGCTGTTTCTAGCGGCCGCAGTGCTCAACTGCTTTGAGCAGATCAACCAGACCGCGTGGTACTGCCTGCTCATTGAGGATGCCCACCCCAAGGACCTGGTGGGGCTTTACACCTGGGTCACCATCGGCGGCCTGGTGGCGATCTTCTTTGCGCCGCTGTCCGGCCTGTTTGTCAGCTCCTATTCCATTGTGCCGGTGGTGCGGGTACTCTACTTCCTCTTTGCCCTGACCATGGCCATGAAAACCTTCATCACCTTCCGGTTCTGCCATGAGACCGGGCAGGGAAAAATCCGCCGGGCTGAAACCAAGGGTGTCTCCGTTTTCCAGATGCTGGGGGAATACCGGCATCTGATTCCCCGGCTGCTGAAGGATAAGAGCGTGCTCAAGGCGATCGCCGTCTCGGTAATCCTCTACATCACCAACATGGTAAATACCAACTTCTTCGGCCTGTATGTAACCCAGCGGTTGGGTCTTTCGGAAAACCTGCTGGCTATGTTCCCGATTCTGAATGCAGCGGTCATGCTGGTTTTCATGGTGGGCATCCAGCACCGCATCAGCGCCTCGAATTTCCGGGTTCCGCTGTGGATTGGCCTGGCGCTGTACAGTGTGGCTGCTCTGGTGCTGATCTTCTCTCCGGCGGACAGTCTGGGCTTTGTGCTGCTCTATGTCTTTGTGGCAGCGGTGGCTGCTGCACTGGTGAATCCCCGCAAGGACGCACTGCTCCAGCTGAATTTGGATACCCAGGAGCGGGCCCGGCTCAATGCGCTGATTATGGCCTCCACCATTGCCCTCTCCTCTCCCTTTGGTTATCTGGCCGGATGGCTGTCCAGCCTGGACCGGCGGCTGCCCTTTGGTTTTGCTTTTCTGCTGTTCCTTGCAGCCATTCTGGTCATTTCCCGGATTCAGGAGCCTCAGGTGGCGGAGGAGTGAGTGGACTACCTGGCATCATACAAAGAATGCGAAAAGCGCCTCAGCGGTGGAATTCATCGCTGGGGCGCTTTTTAGCGTTTCTGGCTCGTTGTGGTGGCCTTTGTCTGGCTGGGGTTTTTCAGGGCATCTGACTAAAGGGAACCCGCTCTATCCTCATCCTGTCTTTTGTATGTTGTCCGCAAAAATACAGACGGTTCGGTTTGACCTGTCTGTTGATTGATTCTTGCCGGGGAAAGCATCCTCTATGCCATTGTCCGATGCTTTGCAAATTGAAATCAGCTGTCTAAGTCTTTTATTCAGCGACTCCTGCTTCCAGAATTCTGAACGTTACCCGGCTGCAATCAATCTCCGCCAGGGCGCCCATTGGTATAACGGTCATGGGGGTTCGATGGACAAAATCGACATTTGATATTACCGGAATATCCTCCCGGCGTGCTTCATATTTCAGAAACTT
>CALXFL010000276.1 GCA_944387515.1 uncultured Clostridia bacterium | reverse complement strand
GTCAACTGCATGGATCCCGACCTCCCCGCCTCCATCTCGCCCGAGGTACACCGGATTCTCCGGGAGGAGCTGGGCTTCACCGGTGTCATCATGACCGATGACCTGACCATGGACGCCATTCTTCTCTACACCGGCGAGGAGGACCCTGCCGTCCTGGCGGTACAGGCCGGCAACGACCTGCTGCTGACTCAGAACTTCCCCAAGACCTACGAGGCCATCTGGAACGCCCTTCAGGACGGCCGCATCAGCCAGGAGACCATCGATGAAGCTGTGGTCCGGGTGCTCAGCTGGAAGCTCTCCCTGGGGCTCATGACCTGACAGAAAATTTTCAGATCATGGAAACCAGCTGGCGAGGAAGGACGTCATCCAGATGGGACAGCAGTCCCCAGATTCAGAAAAACATCATCATACCCCAACAGGAGGAACCCATGATCGAAATTCAGGGAAAGTATAACAGCGCAAAGATTTTCACCGAGGTGGTGGACGACGCCTCGCTGGCCCAGGTCAAGCTGCTCTGCGACCAGTCCTTCACCGCAGGCAGCCGGATCCGGCTGATGCCGGATATCCATGCCGGGGCCGGCTGCACCATCGGCACCACCATGACCATTACCGACCGGGTGGTGCCCAATCTGGTGGGCGTAGACATCGGCTGCGGCATGGAGACAGTCCGGCTGCGGGAGACCCGTCTGGAGCTCCAGAAGCTGGACAAGCTGATTCAGGCCCAGATTCCTTCCGGCTTTGACATCCGTGCCACCCCCCACCCCTATCTGGAACAGATCGACCTAAGTAGCCTTTGCTGCGCCCGCCATGTGGACCTGCGCCGGGCCGAGCGAAGCATCGGCACCCTGGGCGGCGGCAACCACTTCATCGAGGTGGATCGGGACGAGGAAGGCGCTCTCTATCTGGTGGTCCACTCAGGCAGCCGCCATCTGGGTGTCGAGGTGGCAAAGTACTATCAGGAAGCGGGCTACAAGGCCCTGAGCAGCCCCGACAAGGCCGATGTGGACGCTCTCATCGCCCGCCTCAAGGCAGAGGGCCGGGAGCAGGATATCCAGCAGGAACTGAGCAGGCTGAAAGCCAGCGCCAGCACCGACATTCCCCGAGCCCTGGCCTATGTATCCGGAGAGCTGTTCACCCAGTACATCCACGACATGAAGCTGGTGCAGCAGTTTGCCGCCCTCAACCGTCAGGCCATGGTGCGGGAGATCGTCCGGGGGATGAAGCTCCATATAGAGGAGCAGTTCACCACCATCCACAACTACATTGACACCGACCAGATGATTCTCCGCAAGGGCGCCGTCTCTGCTGCCGCAGGGGAACGGCTGCTGATCCCCATCAATATGCGGGACGGCAGCCTGCTCTGCCGTGGCAAGGGCAACCCCGACTGGAACTTCTCTGCGCCCCATGGTGCCGGAAGGCTGATGAGCCGTGCCCAGGCCCGCCAGTCCTTCACCGTGTCGGCCTTCAAGAAGGAGATGGCCGACGTCTACACCACCACGGTGGGCAAGGCCACCCTGGACGAGTGCCCCATGGCCTACAAGGACATGAAGGACATTCTGGACAACATCGGCCCCACCGCAGAGGTGGAGAAGATTATCCGCCCCATCTACAACTTCAAGGCGGGAGAGGAAGACTGATTCCGCCCACAGAAAAAGCCGGTACCACAGGCGCAAAAGCGCCCGGGGTACCGGCTTTTGGTTATGGACAATGGAATCACTCTGTCCGGGTCAGGCAGCGTCCCGCTGCCTTGCCCAAATACCGGCCATCCTCCCAGACCGGCACGCCGCCCAGCAGCACCAGGTCCAGCCCCTCCGCCAACAGGGTGGGCTGGGTGAAGGTCGCCCGGTCCCGGAACCGGGCAGGGTCGAACATCAGCACGTCGGCAAAGGCCCCCGGTGCCAGGATGCCCCGGCCGGTGAGCTTCATCCGGCGGGCAGGCAGGGAGGTCATCTTGGCGATGGCCTGTTCCAGCGTGAGAATGCCCCGCTCCCGGACATATTCCCGGAGGATTTTGGGGAAGGAGCCGTACATTCTGGGATGGGGGGTATCGGTGTCGGCATAAATCGAGTCGGAGATGACAATGGAGTAGGGTAGCCGGGCCACCGTGTCGATGTCCTCCTGACACATGCTCATGTTGATGATGGCGGTTTTGCCATGGTCGGTGTGCATCAGGTGGGCCGCACAGGCGGCTGCATCGGCAAAGCCGAACTTCCGGGCGGCCTCCTCCACGTCAAGCCCTACAAAGGGCCGGTTTTCCGGAGCGGAAACGCCACTGATAAGAATCCGGTCCCAGCCCAGGGTGATGGCGTAGTTGTCCCAGTCGGGATACCGCACCGCCACAGTGCGGCGGAATTCCGCCACTCCCTCCGATGTTCCCAGCCGTTCCAGTGCCGCCGTCATGTCCCCGGCCACAAAGCAGGGCGGCAGCATGGTGGTCAAGGCGGTGGAGCCGCCCTCGTAGGGATAGAAGTCACAGGTCACGTCCTGTCCCCCAGCCCGGGCCTTCTCAATCAGGGCGATGGCCTCATGGATACCCTTGCGCCAGTTCTCCATGCCGCAGCATTTGAAGTGGCTGATTTCCACCGGACAGCCTGCCTTGCGGCCGATCTCCAGAATCTCCCGGACGCTGGCCAGCAGGCTGTCTCCCTCGCCCCGGATGTGGGCGGTGAGAACGCAGCCATACTT
>CALXFL010000275.1 GCA_944387515.1 uncultured Clostridia bacterium | reverse complement strand
GTGGATTTCCTCAAGTACGACTTCTGCAACTTCCCCTCCTCTGCCCACTGCAAAAACCGCTACCTGCGGATGAGCATGGCCCTGAAGGCCAGCGGCCGGGAAATCCTCTTCTCCGCCTGCAACTGGGGCGTCGAGGAACCCTGGCAGTGGATGGGCTCGGTGGGCGCGCATATGTACCGCTCCACCGGTGACATCAACGACAGCTACAAGTCCTTCCGGGACATCGCCGTCAGCCAGATGGACAAGCTCTCCATGTCCGGCCCCGGCTGCTTCAACGACCCGGATATGCTGGTGGTGGGCATGTACGGCCAGGGCAACGTGGGCTTCGGCGGATGCAGCGACCTGGAATACCAGACCCATTTTGCCCTTTGGTGCCTGTTCGGCGTGCCGCTGATGATGGGCGCCGATCTGCGGGGCCTGAATGACGTGAGCCGGAAGCTGCTCCTCAATCCCCAGCTGCTGGAAATCAACCAGGACCCCGGCTGCCGGGCTCCCTACCTGGCAGACAGCCGGGACGGCCGGTATTTCTTCGTCCGCCATCTGGAGGACGGCACCTTCGTCCTGGCCTACTTCAACCTGACCGACGACCAGAACGCCACCTACCGCATCAGCTGCTCCTTTGACGACATCGGCCTGCCCTACGGCTGTGGCTGGGGCCTTGACCTGACCGACGTCTTCACCGGCGAGTCTCTGGGCGTCAAGTGGGACTACTTCTTCCCGGAGGTTCCCGCCCATGGCTGCAAGATGTACCGTGCCCGGCTGGTGCGGCTGCCGTGACCTGCTTTCAGTGCGGGCGGACCCTCAGCAGCGATGAAATCGCCGTCTACCGCCGCCTGGTCAACCGGGCGGCGGCAGAGTGCCTCTGCATTTCCTGCTTTGCAAAGGAGTTTTCGGTCACCGAAGAGCTGATCCGCCAGAAGATCCGGCAATTCAGGGAGATGGGGTGTACCCTGTTTTCCAATTCCGCCGGATCCTAGCGGATGGCCGGAAGGGAGGAGCCATGCTCAGATACCGTCATGTGTCCTATGCCTACGGAGAGGTAGCAGCGCTGGATGACGTTTCCTTTGACGCCAGAGAAGGGGAAATCGTCGGCCTGATCGGGGAAAACGGGGCGGGCAAGTCCACCGCCCTGCGGCTCCTCATGGGCTTTCTGACGCCGGACAGGGGAGAGGTTCTGCTGTCCGGCGGGACGGCCTTTGGCTGCCTTGCTGGGCGTTTTTGTTTTAGCTATCCCGCAGACAGTCCCCACCCGGGCGTTTTCTCAGGACATACACAGTTCCCCTGCTCCTCTCCCGGAAAATCCCGGCAGTTTTCCTGCATTTTTCCCAAAACCCCCTTGACTTCCTGGAATTTATCGGGTAAGATAGAGACAGAAAAGACAGTTTTGAGAAAAGTGTCTTTTAAGAAAAAACAATCATCCTTCCCTGACGGCAGAATTTCCCGCCGGACGGAAGAATCAGGAAAGGCAGGAACAATCCATGGAAATGATGCAGGCGCTGGTCAAGGAGACCGCCGGCCCCGGCCTGGTCCTCAAGCAGGTTCCGGTTCCCCCCGTTGGCCCCAACGACGTGAAAATCAAGATCCACTATACCTCCATCTGCGGCACCGACCTTCACATCTACAACTGGGACAAATGGTCCCAGGAGACCCTCAAACCCCCGCTGACCATCGGTCATGAGTTCGTGGGTGAGGTCGCCGAGGTGGGCGCCCATGTCAACGGCTTTGAGATCGGCGACATCGTCTCCGGCGAGGGCCACATCACCTGCGGCCACTGCCGCAACTGCAAGGGCGGCAAGCGCCACCTCTGCAAGGAGACCGTCGGTGTCGGCGTCAACCGGGACGGCGCTTTTGCCCAGTACCTGGTCATCCCCCAGTCCAACGTGGTAAAATGCGAGCCCGGCATCCCCGAGGAGCTCTGCTCTTCCTTCGACCCCCTGGGCAACGCCGTACATACCGCCCTCACCTATGACATGATCGGCGAGGACGTCCTCATCACCGGCGCTGGTCCCATCGGCATCATGGCTGCCGCCATCTGCTGCCATGTGGGCGCCAAGCACGTGGTCATCACCGACGTCAACGACTACCGCCTGAACCTGGCCCGGGAAATCTGCCCCTGCCACACCGTCAACGTCTCCAGAGAGAACCTGGAGGACACCATGAAAGAACTGGGCATGAAGGAAGGCTTCGACGTGGGCCTGGAGATGTCCGGCAACGGCTCCGCCTTCAACATGATGATCGACCACATGTATAACGGCGGCCGCATCGCCGTCCTGGGCATCCAGGGCAGCGAGACGGTGGTTCCCTGGAACAAGATCGTCTGGAACTGCCTGGAGATCAAGGGCATCTACGGCCGTCAGATCTTCGAGACCTGGTACAAGATGATGGCCATGCTCCAGAGCGGCCTGAAAATTGACAAGATTATCACCCATAAGTTCGACTTCCGGGAATTCCAGAAGGGCTTCGACATCATGAACAGCGGTCAGTGCGGCAAAGTGGTGCTGGACTGGACCCACGCAGAGGATTAAAAGGAGGAACCATCCATGAATCAGCAGGCACTGGATCTCTACCGCCAGACCGTCGAGCAGTTCAAGGCAGACGGCCTTTACAAGGACGAGCGGATCATCACCACCCCCCAGAGCAGCCGGATCGACACCGAAACCACCCGGGGCGTCATCAACATGTGCGCCAACAACTACCT
>CALXFL010000274.1 GCA_944387515.1 uncultured Clostridia bacterium | reverse complement strand
GCCCGGCTGACCGAGGCCGAGGGGGCGAGAGCTGCCGCCGAGGAGACGTTGGCCCGAACAAAAGGCCAACTTTCCGACCTGAAAGCCCAGCTTTCCGAAGCCCAGGCCCAGCTTGCCCGGGAGGGTGTCCGCACCCAGCTGATGCTGGCCCTGACCGATGCGGGCTGTCTCGACCGGGAGTATCTCTGTGACAAGCTGCTGGCGGCTGACGGGGAGGAAATCCCCGGGGAAATTCCCGGGGAAATTTCCCTTGTTTCCCAGCTGGTGGAGCAGGGGCAAAAGGCCCATCCCGCCCTCTTTTTCCGGCCCGAGGTCACCGGGCTGCCTGCCGCCGAGGGACGGGCCCTGCCGGGTGAAAGCCCGGGTACAAGCCGGTGGGACGCCCGGAGCCTGACGGCTCTCAACCTCTCCCAGCGGGCCCGGCTCTTTGCCGAGGATCCGGCGGGGTATGCGCTGCTGCGGAGCCGGTAGGAAACAATTGTTCACTACCTGCTTGATTCCAACCGGGGAGCTTGCTCCCCCTTACAGAAAGGAAGGCTTCTATGGCTGAAAACAAAACCACCCTTGCCAATCTGGTCAACCCTCAGGTGCTGGGGGACTGGGTCACCGACCACCTTCAGCAGAGTATGCGCCTGGCGCCCCTCTGCACCGTGGACACCTCCCTTCAGGGGAGAGCCGGTGACACCATCCTGGTGCCCCGCTACGCCTATATCGGCGATGCCGCCGTGGTGGCGGAGGGCGAAGCCCTGCCGGTGGTGACCATGACCGCCTCCACCCAGGAGGTCCAGATCAAGAAGGCCGGCAACGGCATCGAGCTCACCGACGAGAGCGTCCTCTGCGGCTACGGCGACCCGGTGGGCGAGGCCGTCTCCCAGCTGACCCTCTCCATCGCCGGCAAGGTGGACAGCGACGTTTTGGCGGCGCTGGGCTCTGTCGGCCCCGACATGACCCACACCGCCACCGGTGAGCTGTCCGCTGATGTCATCGCCGACGCCCTGGTCAAGTTCGGCGAGCGGGACGGCGGCGAAAAGGTGCTGTTCGTGGCGCCCGCCCAGCTGGCCCAGCTGCGCAAGGCCGAGGGCTGGCTGAAATCCACCGACCTGGGCGCTGAGATGCTGGTCACCGGTGTGGTGGGCAGCCTGCATGGCTGCCAGGTGGTGGTCTCCGACCGCATCGTTGAGGCCGAGGGCAGCTACAAAAACTACATCGTCATGCCCGGCGCCGTCTCCCTCTACCTGAAGAAGGACACCACCGTCGAGACCGACCGGGACATCATCCACAAAACCACCATCATCACCGCCGACAAGCACTATGCCGTCGCCCTCACCAACGAGGCCCGGGCGGTCTGCATCAGCTGCACCAAGGGCGCATAAGGAGGGGTTTCCATGGAGGAAATCGCCGTACTGGCCCGCCGTCTCCTGGACGGCGAGCCGGATGAGGAGCGGCTTGCCCAGTGCGCCGACGAGGCCCTCCATCAGGCGCTGGGGTATTGCGGGCTGACCGAGCTGCCGGAGGGACTTCTGGAAACGGTGGCCCGCAGGGCCGCCCTGCTCTATGAGGGCGGGGCGGTGGCGTCGGTGAAGCGGGGGGACTTCTCGGTCAGCTACCGGGAGGACGGCGAGGACTTTTATCGTCAGCTCATCCCCTTCCGGAGGATGGTATTTTGAGCCGGGAGGGTGCGGTGTTCCGCCGCTTCTGTGAGGGGACGGCCCGGCTCTGGCGGAGGGAATGGGTGCCGGTGGAGAATGTCTCAGAGGAGACCTTCCAGCTGGCCGCCGAGGTTCCCTGTGCCCTCTGTCCCCTGACCGGCCAGGCCCCCCAGCGGGGCGCCATGGCCCGGCTTTCCCACCGGGTCAAGCTCTTTCTCCCGGCAGACACCCCGGCGGAGGACGGCATGCGGGTGGAGGTGGAGAGGCGCGGGAAAACCCTCACCTTCGTCACCACCGGTGAGCCGGCCTGCTACGAGAGCCACCTGGAAATCACGGTGGTGCGGGAGGAATGGGCCTGATGGAGGTGATGAATCTGGAATGGATGGAACAGCTGACAGCGGCCCTGGCGGCCGCCTGTCCCGACTGGCCGCTGGTGACCCGGGCGGTGGAAGGGGGCCTTCCCCGGCCCTGTCTCCAGCTGCTGATTGAGGAGCTCTCCCTGAAACGGGAGATGGGAAACCGGTGGCGGGAGACCGCCCGGCTTCAGCTGAACTGGGTCCCCACCGGGGCGGAACGCCCCGAGGACGCCGCCCGGCAGCTTTCGCTGCTGGTGGCGGATGCCCTTCCCGCCGCCCGGGTGGACTTCAAGGTGGAGAATGGGCGGCTTTGCGGAACGGTTACCCGGTCCGCGCTCTACTTCCTCACCCCCGAGGAAGCCGAAAAGATGAAACAACAGCTGGTGACCCTCGCCCTCAAGTGGCAGGGCCAGCCGGCCCCATGAAAGGCAGGTCAATATGGCAGGTGGAACCTTTACCGCCCGGAACAAGGTGCGTCCGGGCGCATACATCAACTTTACCGCCCAGCCCCGTCCTCTGGGGACGGTGGGGGAGCGGGGCACGGCGCTGCTGCCGCTGCGCCTGGATTACGGCCCCACTGGGGTGATGATTCCGGTGCGGTATGACACCGACGTCCGGCCCCTCTTTGGGGTGGACAGCGGGGATGCTTCCCTGCTGCTGCTGCGGGAGTGCGCCAAGCGGGCCCAGACCGTGCTGGTCTGGCGG
>CALXFL010000273.1 GCA_944387515.1 uncultured Clostridia bacterium | reverse complement strand
AAATGGGGACAACAGGACTTTCCCATGGATTTCTTACCGGATGTAGGGGGCCACCGGCTCAGCCAGCGGGTGGTAAACGCACTCCACGTCCAGATTTTCGGTGAGCTTGCAGAGGGACTCCTCGCTGAGGGTGATGATCTCATGCCAGACACCCTTGCCGACGCAGACCGGCTGGTCCAGCAGGAAGGCTTCCCAGTTGTCAGGGGTGGCGGGATCCGCTACCAGCAGCACCGATACGCCGCTGACCGGCTCAAAGGTCTCCATCGAGCCGGGATGGCGTTCCAGCCGCTCGGCGGCACGGCGAACAACCCGCAGCATGGCGATCCGCCAGGGCTCCTTCTGCTCCCGTACCACGATTTCAAAGAGATCATTCTCAGGTTCGGGGGAGAAGGCCAGCAGGCTGCCGTAGGGGGCAAAGGACTCCCGGGTGATGGTCTTGATGGTTTTCATAGGGTACCTCCAGGTAAAAAGGCTTGTGAAACATTACAGACGGCCGGCGATATCCGCCGCCACTTCCTGGGGCGGCCGGTCGGCGTCTATGAGAATGGTATCGAGCTTGGGGTAAAGCGCCACCCGGGGCAGGGTGCGGTCGATGACATCGGGCTGGCGGATGCCTGCGGCAATGTCTCCCTCCAGCCGTTTTCTCAGCCCCTCCTCGGAGCAGACCAGAGAAAAGCTGTGGAAGCAGTGGGGCAGGTCGGCTACCCCGGCCCGCAGGGAGTCGATGATCGCCTGCTCATGCATCACCCAGCAGAGGATGATGTATTCGGTGTCGGGGTCCTGCAAAAACTGACGCAGCAGAAAGATGATGTTTTCGGTGACCATCTTTTTGCGGTGTTCGGTGACGGCAAAGGGCTCCAGCATCCAGCACCAGTCCCCGTCCAGAAAGACGGACGGGGTGAGCTGGTGGCGGAGCAGCTGGCAGACGGTGGTTTTGCCCACGCCCATGGTGCCGCCTACAAAAATCAGATGCTTCATGGGGTTCCTTTCGGGAAATTCAGGATGGGTACTCGTGTAGAATGGTTATTTTTTGTTCTCTTTCTTTTTGAGGGTTTGATACCCCTGAAAGCAAGCCAGGGCCAATACCATGGGAATCACGGCATATCCGGCATTTGCTTGTCCGTCACTGAGAATCACGTATCCTCCGCCGGCAAAGCAGAGAACGATAAACAGGATGGTCAGCATAAACAACAGCTTCCTTGCCATAGTACCTCCATATTTACAGGGCTGCCCCAATCAGGCCGGGTGGATTACAGCTCTGCTGCAATCAGGTCGCCCATCTGAGAGCAGGTGACCTGGGTCATGCCCTCGCTCATGATGTCGCCGGTGCGGTAGCCCTTGTCCAGGACGGTGTTGACGGCCGCTTCAATGGCGTCGGCTTCCTTGATCATGTCAAAGGAGTAGCGGAGCATCATGGCTGCCGACAGGATGGTGCCGATGGGGTTGGCCAGGTTCTGGCCGGCGATGTCAGGAGCGGAGCCATGGATGGGCTCGTACATGCCGCGGGTGCCCTCACCCAGGGAGGCGGAGGCCATCATGCCGATAGAGCCGGTGATCATGCTGGCTTCATCCGACAGGATGTCGCCGAACAGGTTCTCGGTGACCACCACGTCAAACTGGGCGGGGTTCTTCACCAGCTGCATGGCGGTGTTGTCCACCAGCATATCAGTACAGGTGACATCGGGGTATTCTTCGGCTACCTGATGTACCACTTTGCGCCACAACCGGGAGGAATCCAGCACGTTGGCCTTGTCCACCGAGATGACCCGGCTGCCCCGTTTGCGGGCAGTTTCAAAGGCGGTGCGGGCGATGCGGCGGATCTCATGCTCGGCATAGGTCATGTCGTCGTGGGCCACCAGTTCGCCGTTTTCGGTGACGGTCTTGTGCTCACCGAAGTAGGCGCCGCCGATGAGCTCACGGACCATCATCAGGTCGATGCCCCGGGCCACGATTTCAGGCTTCAGGGGAGAGGCGTCAGCCAGCTGGGGGAAGAGGCGGGCAGGGCGCAGGTTGGCATAAAGGCCCATGGCCGAGCGGATACCCAGCAGGGCAGCTTCGGGGCGGATGGATTTCTCCACGCCGTCCCATTTGGGGCCGCCGACGGCGCCCAGCAGCACGCTGTCGCAGTCGAGGCATTTCTGGAGGGACTCCTCCGGCAGGGATTTTCCGTAAACGTCAATGGCGCAGCCACCGGCCAGAATCTCCTGGTAGGTGAAGGTATGACCGTACTTTTCAGCAATCCGGTCCAGTACCTTCATGGCTTCGGTGACAATTTCAGGGCCGATGCCGTCGCCTTTGATGACGGTAATGGTTTTGTTCATGGGAATGATCTCCTTTCAGCTGTCAGTTTGCCTGGGGAAAGAGGGCGTCCAGCAGGGCGGTTCCGCTTTGGGTGCGGAAAATCTTCTCTCTGGCGGTGGCGATGGCCTCGGGCGAGGCCACCTGCTCATCGAGATTTACCAGAAAATCGGCTTCCACCAATATCTGGTAGTCGGGACTGGTCATCTCTCCATAGATGTGATGGTGGGCGATGAGCCAGCAGACCCGCTGGATGATCTCTTTGGGGTAGCCGAGTCCGGCCAGCAGCTTTTCTGCTTCCAGCGGGCCTTCCAGCTGCTGATGCTCGCCGGTGCAGTCTCCATAGCGGGCTTCGGCGTTTTTGATGCCGATGTCGTGGGTCAGGGCGGCCAGCTCCAGAATCAGCTGGGTGCGGCGGTCCAGATGCTCCAGCTGTCCAATGGTGCGGGCATATCCCCA
>CALXFL010000272.1 GCA_944387515.1 uncultured Clostridia bacterium | reverse complement strand
TTGGTGGAAAAGACGCCCGGTTCCAGCTTGTTGCGGAAATCCATAAAGGGCAGTCCGTTCATGTCATATTCCTGGTTGATGTCGTGGTTCAGGTAGAAGGAATTGTCATCCCGCTGCATGACCGGCAGGTTCACATTGGTATCAGGAATGGTGATCCATCCGGCTATGTCGGTATTCATGTCATAAAGCGCAGCAAACAGGGAAAGATAGCCCTCTGGAAGATTGGACTGGGTTTCTGAGGTGGGGGCCGTTTCCCGGGCGGTGATGGCCTGTTCCAGCACCTGTCCACTGCGGTAATCGGTGATGGAGGTGGAAGCCATCTGACTGGCGGCCCAGATACCGGTTCCCAGCGCCGCCAACAGCAGCAGCTTGAAAAAGATGTCTGCTGGTTTATCTCCATACCAGGGCAGGAAGTATCGAAGCAGAGCCACCAGGGGATTTCCCTGAAGACAGCGGCGGTACCGGCTGACCGGTTGAAAAAGGGCTGCTGCTTCTTTTTCACCGCTGACCGCCTCCAGACAGAAGGCGAGAGCTGCCTGGACAGACTCCATCCGGATAGCCTCCCGGGCCTCTGCGGCGGAGAGTGCTTCCTCCGGCCTGAAGGAAAGCTGGCGTACCGCAATTTTCCGGCCGTTGGAAATGGCGATCCAGGCTTCTCCTGTGCCATCTTCTCCCAGTTGTCCGGTGCCGGAAATGGCAAGGCCAAGGCTTGCGCCGCAAATGGCGGCAACCTGATGTGCCATGGCGACGGCCATCTCCTCAGAAGCCATACCGTATCGTCTGAATACCCTGCGGGGAATGCGAAGAACAGGCCGGCCGGCATGATCTCCGGCCACAATTCCCAGACGGAAAACAGCATTCCCATCCTCAAGTGCCTGTGCCAGGGCACCTCCGGTGGCATTTTCCGCCACTGCCAGGGTCAGCTTTTTTTCCTCAAGCAATGCCAGCAGCTTTTCCGCTGGCTGATTGGCAGAAACCATGAGCTTTCTTCCTTCCTGTTATCGGATGTGTTTGATGACAGTATCCGCTACAGCCCGCTCAATCAGGGGCTCAAAGTCAAAGCTCTTTTCTGCCCGCTCCACAAAATAGAGGCTCGGTTTGGTGCGAGGGTGCTTGGGAGTGAAGACGGTACAACAGTCCTCGTAAGGCAGAATAGAGGTTTCGTAGGTGTCGATTTTCCGGGCAATCTGAATGATTTCGGTTTTGTCCATGCCAATAAGGGGACGGAGTACCACCAGATCAGTGGCATTGTCAGTACAGAGAAGGGCATTGAGGGTCTGACTTGCCACCTGGGCCAGGCTTTCGCCGGTAATCAGAGCGGGGATTCCTTCCTTTTCGCAGAACCGGGTGGCAATCTTCATCATCAGCCGCCGCATCAGCACGGTGAAGAGCTCCTCGGGACAGTGTTCCCGCAGTGCTTCCTGGATTTCGGTAAAGGGGACACAATAGAACCGGATCCGGCCGGTGTAAGGAGCCAGCTTTTCGCAGAGCGTTTCCACCTTTTCCAGAGCTCGTTCGCTGGTGTAGGGCGGGCTGATAAAGTGAATGGCAGAAAGCTGAAGGCCACGCTTGGCCATCATATAGGCTGCAACCGGACTGTCAATACCGCCGGAAATCAGCAGCATACCCTCACCGGAGGAAGAGACCGGCATACCGCCTGCACCGGGAATGGGTTTGCCGTGGATGTAGGCGCCAAAGTCCCGTACCTCTACAAAGATGGTCAGCTCAGGATTGCGGACGTCTACCTTCAGCCGGGGGAAACGGCTGAGGATCTTTCCACCCACCTCTGCTGCAATTTCAGGGGATTTCAGGGGGAACTGCTTGTCGGAGCGCTTGGCTTCTACCTTGAAGGTGGAGACGCCGACCAGATCATCCTGGCAGTAGTCACAGACCTTGTCCAGAATGTCCTCCATGGATTTCTCCACCACCAGGGCGCGGGAGATCATCGAAATGCCAAAGATATGGCAGAGCCGATCCATGGCCTCGTCAAAGTCAAAGAATGCCGGATCGGCGGGTTCAATGTAGATAGTGGACTGGGCTCTTTTGATGCTGCATTTGCCCATGTCCCGCAGGCGCCAGCGGATGTTTTTCACCAGAATGTCTTCAAAGTGGCTGCGGTTCAGGCCCTTCAGGGCGATTTCACCGTTCTTGATCAGGATAAGTTCTCTCATAACAGGTCCTTTCTATTCAACGTCCGATAACCCGGCTCAGCCGCTGGATGGCGGCTGCCAGCTGGTCGGCAAAGATATCAATTTCTTCTGCGGTGGTCTCTCTGGAAAAGCTGATGCGCAGGGCAGAACGGATCCGTTCCGGCGGCAGTCCATAGGCGGCCAGGGTTTCGCTCAGCGCGCCACCGGCACAGGCGGAACCGGAGGAGACATAAATGCCCTTTTCCTCCAGCGTATGAAGCATGATTTCGGAGGGAATACCCGGTACCGACAGATTCAACAGATGCGGGCAGCAATTTTCCGGGGAGTTGATGACCACCTCCGGCATGTGGGAGAGCCGCTCCCGCAGCTGAGCCTGCCGCTGCCGGTAATTCTCCAGGATGGCGGAGCGCTGCTCCTGACAGAGGGTGAGGGCTTCTCCCAGTGCGGCAATGAGCGGCACACTCAGGGTGCCGGAGCGGATGCCCTGTTCCTGCCCGCCGCCATGCTCCACCGGCAGAATCCGCACACCTTTTTTGATGTACAGTCCGCCGATGCCCTTGGGGGCATAGAGCTTGTGTCCACTGAAGGAAAAGAGGTCCAGATCCAGCCGCCGTAC
>CALXFL010000271.1 GCA_944387515.1 uncultured Clostridia bacterium | reverse complement strand
GCAAGCTGGAACAAACGGCAGATTTCAATGCAGATCTGGAAACCCTGATCCGCTCCACCATCAAGGAACACCGTCGTATCATCTTCAACGGCAACGGCTATGATGAAAGCTGGGTCAAGGAAGCCCAGGCAAGAGGACTGGCCAATCTGCGGAGTACCCCTGAGGCACTGCCTGCCTTTGTGACGCCCAAGAGCATCGAGCTGTTCACCAAGCATCACGTATTCTCTGAAGCAGAGATCCGCTCCCGCTGCGAGATCCTGCTGGAAAACTACTGCAAGACGCTGCACATTGAAGCTCTGACCATACTGGACATGGTCAACAAATACGCCCTGCCGGATGCATTGGCCTATGAGGCTGAGCTGGCCCAGATCCTTCAGACCAAGAAGGCTGTTCTGCCCGATCTCGGCTGCACTGCAGAAAGCAAACTCTTGGCTCATCTTTCCCAGCTTTCTGATCTCACTGCTGAACGGGTCACCAAACTGGAAGAAGCGCTGAATGAGGTGGAAACCACCGATATGCAGCAGCAGGCCACCAATTACCGGGAAAAGGTCTTTACCGCTATGGAAGAACTGCGCGCCGGTGTGGATGAAATGGAGCTGCTGGTGGGTAAAAAGCACTGGTCGCTGCCTTCTTATGGCGATCTGCTCTATAGCGTCAAAGACTGATATACTCTTCGTTTGCCATCTGTTTCATTCCGAATAGGCCCTGCACACTGTCAGGACCACATGAAAGCCCTGAGGAAAATTGATTCCCTCAGGGCTCTTTCTCTGTCTGATTATTCCCGCATCTCCAGAATGGTGTCCAGCAGGGCCATAGCCGCCTGTTCCTTGGTCATCAGGGGAAGGGGACGCTCCTCCTTCTCACTGATGAGGGTAAGCACATTGGTATCTCCCTGAAAACCAGCGCCCTCCACCTTCAGGTTGTTGGCAGCAATCAGATCGATTTTCTTTTTGGCCAGCTTCTTTCTGGAGTTTTCCAGCATATTCTCCGTCTCCATGGAGAAGCCACAGAGGAACTGGCCCGGCTGCCGGTGCTCTCCCAGCCAGGCCAGGATATCCTGGGTCCGCTTCAGCGGAATGGAAAGCTCTCCGTCCTTTTTCTTCATCTTCTCGGAAGCGACCTCTGCGGGGGTGTAATCTGCCACGGCAGCCGCTTTGATGATGATATCCTGCTGAGGAGCCAGACGGGTCACCGCCTCAAACATATCCGCCGCTGACACCACCGGTTCTACCTGCACAAAGGACGGCGGCTTCAGTGCGGTCCGGCCGCTGACCAGCACTACCTCAGCGCCCCGAAGCATGGCGGCCTTTGCAATGGCATACCCCATTTTGCCGGAGGAATGATTGGTAATATACCGCACCGGATCCAGTGCTTCCTGGGTGGCGCCTGCGGTTACCAGCACCCGCAGGCCCTTCATATCTTTGGGAGCGGCCAGCTCCCGTTCAATATACTGATAGAGGATCTCGGGATCCGGCATCTTTCCGGGGCCGTCATCTCCACAGGCCAGATGACCGGTAACAGCATCAATCTGAATGAAACCATACTGACGCAGCTTGGCCATATTGTCCTGCACAATGGGGTTCTGATACATCCGGTCGTTCATAGCCGGTGCAAACAGAATCGGGCAGCGGCAGGGAAGGACCGTGGAAGTCAGCATATCATCGGCAATCCCGCAAGCCAGCTTGCCGATGATATCGGCTGATGCTGGCGCAATGATCATCAGATCCGCCTTCTTGGCCAGGGTGACATGATGAATTTCCGGAGGCTGGGTGCGCTCAAAGGTATCCACCAAACAGCGGTTGCCGGTCAGTGCCTCAAACGGAATCGGCGGAATAAATTCTGCCGCATGACGGCTCAGCAGCACATGCACATTGGCATGCTGCTTCACCAGCATACTCACCAGATTGGGAATTTTATAGGCGGCGATTCCACCTGAAACGCCTACCAGAATGGTTTTCCCTCTCAACACAGCCATACACTCCTTTACCAGACTGAACTTTTTAGGGTTGAATTCAGCATTATTATAGCACAAAAAATCTTTTCCTTGCAACGGGTGTCCTTCGTTCATTTTTCACCCCTTGTTTTTTCTACCCAATCGGTCTATAATATATCTGCTGAATCAAAAGGATCTATTATATGGAAAGTAGAGGCGCAATATGACGACGATTGATATTTTTTCCGGTTTCCTGGGGGCAGGCAAAACCACCCTCATTAAAAAGCTCATCAAGGAAGCCTACACTGGCGAAAAGCTGGTCCTGATTGAAAATGAATTCGGTGAAATCGGCATTGACGGCGGTTTTTTACAGGAAGCCGGCATTGAAATTACCGAGATGAATTCCGGCTGCATCTGCTGTAGTCTGGTAGGCGATTTCGGCAAAGCCCTTCACAAGGTGCTGACTGAACTGGCGCCGGACCGGATCCTCATTGAGCCCTCTGGTGTGGGTAAGCTGAGCGATGTGGTACGAGCAGTCCAGAACGCCGGGGGTGAAGCCCGTCTGGGCAGTCTGACCACCGTGGCAGACGCCAACAAATGCAAAATGTATATGAAAAACTTCGGTGAGTTCTACAATGACCAGGTAGAACACGCCACCACCATCATCCTCAGCCGCACCGATGGCATGTCTCAGCAGAAGCTGGACACCTGCGTCGCTCTGCTGAAGGAAAAGAATCCCCATGCTGTCCTGATCACCACCCCCTGGGATCAGCTCACCGGCCAGCAGATCCGTGCTGCCATGGAGCAGCAGGATACCCTGGAAGCAGCACTGGCACAGCTGACTGC
>CALXFL010000270.1 GCA_944387515.1 uncultured Clostridia bacterium | reverse complement strand
AGGGTGACGCCGTACAGCTCTTCGTAGTAGTCCCGTACCTCAGCGGTGATATCTACGTCGGCGAACAGATCGGGATAAACCTTCTGTGCCATCCAGAGCAGGGTAACAGGGGTGTCAGAGCTGGGGGTGTAGCTCCGGTAGGTGCCCAGAGGCAGCTTGTAAACGGCACCGTCCTGGACAGCCTGGATACTGCTCCAGTCGTCATCGCCGATAGCGTTGTTCATCAGGTCTTCGGGCTGGGTGGGGGTAAAGTTGGTGATGAAGATGACGTCGGGGTTCCACTCGTATACCTGCTCCATGGTGATGACGGCATTGGAGTTGTCGGCTTCTACGCCTTCCGCTACATTGCGGCCGCCCACAGCTTCACACCAGAACTGACCAAAGAAGTTTTTGCCCGAGGTGATCATTTGCTTGTCATCATACTGGAACAGGAAGAGAATGTCCTTCTTTTCGCTGTTCTCGATGCCAGCAACCACTTCCTGTACCCGGTCATAAACTTCCTGACTGTAATCCGAGATCTGCTGGGCTTTGTCGCTCTCCGGAAAGATCTGGCTCAGCAGGGCAATCCACTGGTCATAGGTCTCGAGGATGTTGTATTCAAATTTGCTGGGAGAAACACCCACCACCGGAATGCCGGCATTTTCCAGCATGGCAATCTGCTGGGAGTTGCTGGCGGTGCAGAAGACCACATCCGGCTCCAGGGCCATCAGGGACTCGATGTTCAGGTCAGCGCCGGTCATGAAGCTGGTGTCAGCTTCCAGAATTTCAGGGAACAGCTCGCCCAGCAGGCCGGATTTGGCGGCGCTCATGCTGGTGGGATGGATGCCTACCAGTTTTTCGGCAGAGCCCAGAAAAACGGTCATGACCGAGGGTAGGGGGTAGATGTCGGTGACAACCACCCGATTGATCTCAGCGGGAAGGGTGACTTCCCGGTCGGCGTGGTCTACAATTGTGATGGTTTCGGGTTCTGTTTCGCCAGAGGTTTCAGCAGAAACAGCTTCGCTGGAAGTGGAAACTTCGGTGCTGACCGTACTTTCAGGGGCGGAGCTGTCGTTCTGCTGGGTGCTGCCGCATCCAGACAGTGCTGTCACAGCCAGGGCACAGCTGAGCAAAAGGGCGAGAATGCGTTTTTTCATGGGAAAGACTTCCTTTCAAATGAAATAGAATCTGAACGGCTTACAACCGGGAATACACCCGGGCCGTTCCCAGAAACGGGGAGATTTCTCCCCGAATGAGGGCGTTTAATTGGCCAGAGAGAATGTCCGGCCGGATAGGCAGGCTGTCTGCCTGGGAAAGGGGAATCCACTGGCTGTCAACCATCTGATAGTCAGCTTCAGTGGGAGGAGAGGGATTTTCTCCTGTCCATTCTGCCAGAAAAAGGTGCATCATCCGATGGGAATAATCGGGAAACTTTTCCCGGATCTGGGGATTCTCCTCAATTTCTTCGGCGAGAGCCAGAAAGCGGAGTACCCGCACCTGGTAGCCGGTTTCCTCCCAAACCTCCCGGATGACGGCTTCTTCCATAGATTCAAAGCGGTGCTGTCCGCCACCGGGCAGGTCATAGCAAATTTCGCCGGATGAAGTCTCACAGCGGTTCAGCAGGATGGATTCTTCCCGCAGGACAATAGCCTTTGCGGAATTTCGGATGTGCATGGACTTTCCTCCTGTCAGGGAGCGGGGCAGGCTGTCTGCCACCAGCGGTCCCAATCGTCTCCCACAAAGACAGGAATCTCCTTTCGCCAGATACGGCCGGAGTAGCCCTCGTGGGGAAACCGGACAAAGGGAATGTCCGGGGGACAGAGATGCTGATAAATGGGGTCTGCGATGACCAGGGGTGCTTCTCTGATCCGGGCGGCAATTTCATTTTCGTCAGTCGTTCGTCCATCCCAGGGGGCCAGTGCTTCGCCATCCAGCTCCAGCGGGCAGAGCACCTGGGCAGACTGTCCGGTGGTCAGGGCAAGGGCTTCCCGCATGGAGGAGGCCCAGACAGCTTCTCCGATAATCAGAGTACTCTTTCCGTTCGGCTTGGTAGGGGAGAACGGGCATTGGTTTTCTTGGGTACAAGCGGCAGTTCGGATGGCTTCCAGCCATTTCTTTTGAAGCGCTTCCCCCATAGGAATACCGGTCACCCAGGGGGTATCATACCGACTGTGAAGTGCCTTGGCGGTTTCCAGTCCGGCGCTGGACAGCACCAGATTGACCTGCGCCCGGCCTGCCTCCATCAGTTCTTCCCAACTGCTGCCCATGGCCCAGCAGGAACGAACGGCAATACCGTTTTTCGTCAGTAGCTGCCGGAGCGCTTCCACGGTGCCGGTGACCGAGAAGTCCAGGGGCGTCACGCCCAGCAGATTCACCGACAGTTCACGGTCAGGTGTAAGATCGGCATTACAGAATCGCTCTGCCACCCATTTCATCGCTTTGCTGGCCCCCAACAGGTAGGAGTGAGTGCCGCTGGTGGAAAAGCCCGCAGCTGGAATACCAGTGCGCTTTTCAATCAGCCGTGCCAGTCCCGGCAGATCGGTGCCCATCAGCCGGGGAATGGGTGTACCACAAAGGGCGATGAACCGGGGATGCAGCTGGGAAGCGGCGGACACTACATCCGCCACCAGCCGGCTGTCATCTCCCATCAGGGCCTCCACCTCAGAGAGGGCCGAGATGTAGACCATGCTGGGCATGTCGTACCACCGAGGTTCATCATGGGTGTTGTAGGTGGAATTACAGCCGGAGGCATCGTGCATGACCGTCATGCCGCCCAACTCATAGAGGGCCGAGCAGACCCCCGATACGTCCGCCGTATAGGTGGACAGGATTCGATTGACCTGTTTCATCCGCA
>CALXFL010000269.1 GCA_944387515.1 uncultured Clostridia bacterium | reverse complement strand
AAAGGCGGGACAGACGCCTTTCCCCGAGTGGGTTATTTTTCCTTTTTGCCAGTGAGCAGATGGTAGATATCTTCCACTACTACCGGGCCGTTGGCGGAATATTTTTCCTTGTGGATGAGCTTTTTGAACTGAGACAGGGTCAGCAGCGGCATTCCTTTCCGCTTGTCCTTGCCCAGATTGGTGAGCTGCACCTTCTTGCCGCCGAAGACGACGTATCCTTCGGACTGCACCTTGTAGAGATTGTGGGCAGCCAGCAGTTTTCTCACGGCATCATGAGCCTTCTGAAGCTGCAAAACCGGGTTGTCGAAGGTGACCTTGGTGTCCCGCATATCCTTATCGGTGACCACCGACATCCACTGTTTGTCCCGGTAGTCACCGTAGATGGAGCCGGGTTCATCCTGGGTCATAACCAGCATAATGCCAAAAAAGCCGATGAGCACCTGATCCACCGTGATGGTCTCCTCACCGCTTTGGAGCTGAAGGCCGCTGATGACCTTGTAGCTGCGGATGCCAGCAAAGCGGCGCAGCATCGAGCCGGTTTTGACGGCGGTATAGCGGTGCTGGCGGCGAAGCATCCACCGGCGGAGGAGGGAATACCCCACCCACAGCAGGATCACTACAGCCAGGATACCGATGCTGGTCAGAGTCCAGATCAGAGTTTCATTCATATGGGTTCGGTCCTTTCTCAGAGAGGGGCGCAGGGCGTCACCTCTTACGATTGATGAAGAATAGTATACCATATTTTGACGCATAATACAATGACTTTTTATGAATGAATTGATGACCACGGGAAGTTATTCTTAATTAGTAGCAGATTGTTTCAAGGACGAAAGACCACCTCAAATTCCTCGCACACTACCTCGGTGTCTTCAGTAAAGAGAAGTCCTGCCCTTGAGAGCGCATCGGAAAAGAATGCCCGGTGAACCGCCTGCCAATGGACGAGACTGCGGTCGCCTTCTCCCTCCTTCCAGGCATGGGAAGCCGGAACCCGATTAAAGGGCATAACCCAAACCTGAGTGGTACGGATGACGCAGACCGCCTGGCCTTTGCTGTCCAGGATGACGCTGTATTCTCCCGCCGCCGGAAATGGTTCATTTTTCAGCCGGTAGAGAGCACCGGCTGACGAGGTGGCGGTTTTTCTGCCCGCCAGAACCAGTGCTGCCAGTTCATCCGGGGCGCCCCCGAAGGCCCATGCTTCAAAGGGCACTGCCGGGCCGTCCGCATGGGTAAAGAGATCCCACAGCTGCTGGGCTGTCATAGCTGATCCCTCCTGTTTTTGGAATTTTTTTATTTTCAATTCGAGTATATTATCTTCGCTATACCGGCGCAATCCCTTTTTACAGCATCCCATGTATAAACCACCTTCTGCCGGGCAAACTGGGGGAGAAGAGATTGGGAAGGAGGAGTTTTCATGCTGGATAAAATCGCATTGGCCCTTTGCATCATCGGCGGCATCAACTGGGGATCCATCGGCATCTTTGGCTTTGACCTGGTTGGCGCACTGTTCGGCGGCCAGGACGCCGTCTTCAGCCGGATCATCTTTACCCTGGTTGGACTGGCGGCACTGTGGTGTATCTCGCTGTTTTTCAAGTCTACCACCGATTGACCGGTGCCCCATGGGGCACTGTAAAAAGCCCTCCTTCCGGAAAGTCCGATGGGAGGGCTTTTGCTTCATTTTTCTTTTGTCTGGCAGCTGGGGCAGCTTTGGCGGCTCTGACAGCCGCTGCATCCACTGCATTCGCTGCAACTGCAGCTGCAGCCGCCCTTTTTCCGTTGCTTGCGCACCGACCGGATAGCCAGCACCACCCCCACGGCCAGCAGCACCGTGAGAATCAGGTCAGGAAGGGTAAAGCTCATGATACCTCCTTACAGGAACAACCGGCCGATCTGGTAAACCAGCATCGCCACCAGATAGGCTATGCCAGTCTGGAACAGCACGGTGAGCAGCGCACCCTTCATGGATTCCAGCTCCCGTCTGGTGGCGGCAAAGGCAGCCACACAGGGCATGTACAGGATGGTAAAGGCAAGGAAGGAGATGGAGCTGAGGGGGGTGAAGATGGTTCCCAGCGCCGCCGACAGCTGGGCGTCGGTGGCAGCACCGGTGAGGACGGTCAGGGTGCTCACCACTGTTTCCTTGGCGGAAACGCCGGTGATGATGGCGGTGGAAGCCCGCCAGTCAGAGAAGCCCAGGGGGGCGAAGATGGGGGCGATGATAGATCCCAGACCCGCAAGAATACTCTTGCTGGAATCGCTCACCAGGTTGAACTGCCAGTCAAAGCTCTGCAGGAACCAGATGACGATGGAGGCCAGGAAGATGATGGTGAAGGCCTTTTTCAGGAAGTCCTTGGCCTTTTCCCACATGTGCAGCAGGACACTCGCCGGAGAGGGGATCCGGTAGGCCGGCAGCTCCATGACGAAGGGAACCGGCTTGCCCCGGAAGACAGTCCGTCCCAGCAGCAGAGCTGACAGGATAGCGGTGACAATGCCGAGAATATAGAGGGCGATCATCACCAGGCCCCGGTGACGGGGGAAGAAGGCGGCGGTGATCATGCCGTAGATGGGCAGCTTGGCGCTGCATGACATAAAGGGGGTGAGGACGATGGTCATTTTCCGGTCCCGGTCACTGGACAGGGTACGGGTGGCCATGATGGCGGGGACGCTGCATCCGAAGCCAATGAGCATCGGCACAAAGGAGCGTCCGGACAGGCCCAGCTTGCGCAGCAGCTTGTCCATGACGAAGGCCACCCGGGCCATATAGCCGCTGTCCTCCAGCAGGGAGAGGAAGAAGAAAAGTAGCACGATCAGCGGCAGGAAGGAGAGCACGCTGCCCACACCGGCACAGACGCCGTCCATGAGCAGGGAGGTCATCCA
>CALXFL010000268.1 GCA_944387515.1 uncultured Clostridia bacterium | reverse complement strand
TAAACCCATGCTGGGCATTGTGATTGCCTTTAAGAATTATTTCCCTGGGCAAGACATCTGGCAAAGTGACTGGTGCGGGTTGGAAAATTTTGAGTTCATGCAATATGCGGAGTTTTATGAGGTCATGCTGAATACATTGGCCATCACCGGATTGAAATTACTTTTCGGGTTTCCCGCTCCTATTATCATGGCGTTGATGTTCAACGAGATCTCCTGTCAGCGGTATAAACGGATCACTCAGTCCATCGCTTATCTGCCTCACTTTATGTCGTGGATTGTGGTAGCGTATATTCTGGAGTCTTTCCTTTCCCCGTCTGTGGGATTTGTAAACCAGCTAATCAAGAGCTTCGGTGGAGAGGCCATCACCTTTTTGGGACGGCCGGAGTACTTCCGCTCTATCATTGTTCTGAGCAGCATCTGGAAAGAAGTGGGCTGGGAAACGATTATTTATCTGGCATTACCTCCATTGACACCACGCTGTATGAGGTAGCACAGGTGGAGGGCGCTGGAAAAATCCAGCAGATCTGCTATATCACTCTGCCCTGTATCATGCCCACCATTTCGGTCATGTTGGTGCTCAATATCCCGAATTTGCTCAATGCTGGAATGGATCAGATTCTGCCGCTGATGAATCCCGCCAACCTGCCGGTTTCTGACGTGCTGGATACCTATATTCTCCGCAATGGTCTGGAGCAGGGATATTATTCTATCAGTACCGCAGTTGGACTTTTTACTTCAGTGGTGAAGGTAACGCTTTTGCTGTTTACCAACACGCTTTCTAAAAAGATGGGAGGTGCGGGTTTGTGGTAATCATGCAGAAAGGTCTTCGGACAGGCGAGAAGCTGGCAGTCCGTCATCGTATCAGAACCCCCTGGCAGGAAAAGCTCTTCAAGGCAGTGGTCTATACCGTAATCACACTCTTTTGCCTGCTGGTTCTTTATCCCTTCTGGTTCATGCTCATTCTTTCCCTGAACGAGGGACAGGATGCCATGAAGGGCGGTATTTACATCTGGCCTCGGGCTTTTACCTGGGTCAATTATCAGATGGTGCTGGCCAACCCCGTGGTCAAGAATGCCTATCTGATCACCATTGGCCGGACGGTGCTGGGCACAGTAGGCGGCGTATTGGTGACGGCGCTGGGCGCCTATGCACTGGCTGACAAATCTCTGCCGGGCAACAAATTCCTGTCTTATTTTATCCTGGTTCCATTTGTCTTCAGCGGCGGTCTGATTCCGTATTACCTGACCCTCAACGATCTGAAGCTGATCAATAGTTTCTGGGTCTATGTAATTCCAGGGCTGTTCAGCATTTGGAATATGTTTGTAATGAAACAGTTCTTTACAGAAATTCCTGAAAGCCTTACAGAGGCTGCTATTGTGGACGGAGCAGGCGATTTTACCATTCTGATTCGGATTATTTTTCCCATTTCTCTTCCGCTTTTTGCATCTATGGCGCTTTTTACCGCGGTTGGCCATTGGAATTCTTGGTTTGACGGTGCTTATTATGTAAACTCTGAAAATCTGATTCCATTGCAGACCTATCTGAAAAAGCTGCTGGACAGCATGTCCATTTCCATGCAGAACAATAATGTGGGGGACAACATGAACCCCAGTATTTTGGACAAACAGATGGCCAGCATCACCACCAATTCGGTGAGGATGGCGTCCATTATGGTGACAACCCTTCCCATTATGATGCTCTATCCCTTTTTGCAGAAGTACTTTGTAAAGGGTGTTCGCATCGGCGCAGTCAAAGGTTGATTTTGAAAAACAAAGGGAGGATCCTTATGAAAAAGCATGTAAGACTGACAGCAATTCTGATGAGCCTCATGGTGGCAGCCGGTACAGCTGCCTGTGGACAGTCTGCCAATACCGGCACATCGTCGGGAAGCTCTACCGATGAGCAGACTTCTTCCGCTCAGTCGGTTTCTGGCGATTTCGCCGCAGAAAGCCCGGAGATCGAGATCTGGGTAGGTTATGTGCGGGACTATTCCGAGGTCACCAAGGTGCAGGAGCAGTGGAAGGAACGGCTTGGATTTAATATAAGGGCCAAGAATGTAACTGGTGATGTGTCAACGGCGCTGAACCTGGCAATTTCCAGCGGCGGCTTCAAGGATATTGCGGTACTGCCCAAAAACGATACCTATAACAACACCATTGTTCGTTCCGGCACTGTGATGGAGGTTACGGATATTCTGTCCAATACCCAGTATCCCAATATCTCCTCCATTCCGGAGGAATACCTGAAGGTATCCACCGATAAGGATGGAAAGTACTGGTATATTCCCACTCAGTGGGATGTAAACCCCGACGATCCCTGGCCGGGCTGGACCTGGAACGCCTTCCTGGTGCGGGAGGATCTGCTGGAAGAGCTGAATATGGAGAAGTCGGACATCCAGACACTGGCGGACTTTGAGGAGTATCTTTATGCGGTTTCCCAGCTGAAGACCCCCGATGGGGAACCGATTATTCCGGTCACCTATGTGAACAACGACAATCCGGCGGACATCAACACCGTGCTGACAGCCTTCGGTGTCAAGACCGGCCGGGCCAGCGGCGCTGTCACTGCCGTGGATAAGGTGGGGGACGAATTCACCTTTATGTATGATGACCCCAATTACAAGCGGTGCTTCCAATGGCTCAATCATCTTGTGCGGGAAGGGCTGATGGATGAGGAGTCAGTGATTCAGAAAAACGATGTAGGTTTGTCAAACATTTTGTACAGAGAAAGAAGCAAAGGAAGCAGTAAGCTTTTCTTTAGGAGAGAGCCAGGCCAAGGGACGCATAGGTAAGTTGTTGGAACGATTTTGGTGTGCAGCAGCGAGCTGCACACCAAAATCGGCAAGAGAGAAGAAACGGTGGGTGTCATAGAAACGCTTCTGGTCTTCACGGTG
>CALXFL010000267.1 GCA_944387515.1 uncultured Clostridia bacterium | reverse complement strand
AGCACTGGGGAGTCTCTGACGGCACTGGATGAACTGGTCAGCAAGGCTGGCGGAAAGATTGTCGCACAGGCTGCTGTGCTGGCCGAAGGCGATGCAGCAGATCGGAAGGACATCATTTTCCTGGAAAAGCTGCCCCTCTTCCCCCATGACTGATTGTTTCAGAAAAAGTGCCATGCACCGTGGTGTGCATGGCTCTTTTCCATTTTCTCTGAAAAATCAGGCCCGGTGCAGCACAGCCGCAGCCCAGTCATTTTCTTCCCGCATTTCCTCTACAGCAAAGCCCGTACGGCGTAAAACCTCCAGAACCTCTTCTGCCCGTTCCGAAATGATACCGGAGACCACCAGAGTTCCCTGGTCAGAAAGATACCGGGCAAACAGCGGCGCCATGGCGATAATCACATCAGCCACAATATTGGCAACTATGACATCGTACTTCTTCTCTCCCAGCTTATCAGCCAAGGCTGTATCCTGAAGTACATTTCCGCAATGCAGTGTCAGCCGGTCATCGTCCACACCATTGAGTGCAGCATTTTCATGAGAAATTTTCACCGCAAGCTGATCGATATCCACGCCGGTCACATGACCTGCTCCCAGAAGCCGGGCGGCAATAGAGAGAATTCCGCTCCCGCAGCCCATGTCCAGCAGCTCACAACCCGCCGGCATAGCCTGATCCAAAAATCCCAGGCAAAGCCGGGTGGTGTGATGATCGCCAGTACCAAAGGCCATGCCGGGGTCCAGCCGGAGCACCTGCTGCCCGGGCAGCGGAGAAAAATCCTCCCACTGGGGCACTACAGCAAGCCGGTCACTGATGACAATGGGATGGTAGTATTTCTTCCAGGCGGTCTCCCAGACTTCTTCCTCCTGATAGGTAAGGGTTAAGGTGAGAGCTCCCAGATCCAGCTCTGTCACCTGCCGCAGACCGGGCAGATCCGCTTTGATCTGATTCAAGGTCTCATAGCCCTGAGGAGTATCCGGCAGATAGAACTTGATGACAGTATCGCATTGCGCCATCTTCATCAGTTCTTCATCCACATAGTCCCAATAAATGGTTGTATCCTCCAGGAAATGGTTAAAATCTGCGGCATCCTCGATCATGACGCTGGCCACACCATGTGCCATCAGAAAACCGCTGACGATTTCCAGTCCCTCTGTGGTAGTTTTCAAGCTGATTTCTGCCCAGTTCATTGTCATTCTCCTATCCATATATTTGTTTCTATCATACTATATTTCTACTGATGGTGCAAGACAGGAAAGGGAGATTTTAAAGGAGCGTCGTTAAAGTGCATGGTTTTTGTTTTGTATTTTTGAACAGAATTACAGATTTTACCTAAAATATAGATTTCTTTCTCTGCATCCAGTATAATGAAAGTGAGTTTTTGAAAAAACTGTTAAAACTGCTACCCCAAAAATGGAACAGGAGGAAGATGGAAACATGACAGAAAAAGCAGCGGGGGCCAGATTGCGCACCGCACTGGATCAAGTCGCTTTTGGAGACGACAGTCCCGACAGCTATGGCAGAAATCAACGGGTAACCAAACATCTGCCCCCTGAGGTCACTTCAGGGATGCTGTATCGGGATGTAGTGCGAATTGCCTGGCCATCCTTTGTAGAACTGATGCTCACCCAGTTGGCCTCTATGGTAGACCTGATGATGGTGGGTTCTCTGGGCGCCTGGGCATTAACCGCAGTTGGACTGACAACACAGCCCAAGTTTTTAATGATGACCATGTTTATGGCAATGAATGTGGGCGCAACAGCACTGGTAGCCCGGTATAAAGGCGCAAATAATCCAGAAAAGGCCAATATGATCATGCGGCAGGCTTTGCTGCTGACACTGGTTCTATCTGCAATAGCCTCTTTTATCGGATACCTCTTTTCCCGGCCCATGGTACAATTCATGGGAGCATCTGACATTCAATCGCTGGAAGGCGGAACGATATACCTCCAAATCCAGATGGTGGGCTTTGTTTTTATGGCACTTACCAGCACCATCACAGCAGTATTGCGAGGAATTGGAGATTCCAGAACAGCCATGGTCTACAATTTGGTAGCCAACATCGTGAATGTCATTCTCAACTACCTGTTAATTTATGGTCACGGAGGATTTCCCCGCATGGAAGTGGCTGGCGCCTCTCTGGCTACCATTCTGGGACAATTTGTAGCTTTCCTGCTGGCCATGGCAGCCGTTCTGCGAGGCAGAGGATATCTGCACCTCCGGTTGAAGGATAGCTTTCGGCCAGATAAAGAAGCCCTGTTCAACATCTTCAATATCGGCTTGCCCGCCATGGCAGAGCAGCTGCTGATGCGGGTCGGCATGATTATCTACTCCAAAACGGTTGCGGGCCTGGGAACCGTCCCTTTTGCCACTCACCAGGTTTGTATGAACATTCAAGCACTATCATATATGAGCGGCCAGGCATTTGCCGTATCTGCCACTTCCCTTATGGGCCAAAGCCTTGGCAAAAAAAGGCCGGATATGGCACAGGCCTATTGTGACCGCACCCGACGTATTGGCATGATCATCGCCATTGGTATTGGCATTTCCTTTGCACTTTTTGGCGGGCAGATTGTGGCTCTTTACAATGACGACCCTCAGATCGTAGAGATGGGTGCTACCGTCTTGCTACTAGTGGCTGTCATGCAGCCACTTCAGTCCTCCCAGTTCATCATTGCCGGTGCCCTTCGAGGGGCAGGAGACACGCGGGTGACCGCTGTCATCACCTTTATTACAGTGCTTCTGGTGCGGCCCCTGGCGGCAATCCTGATGATAGAAGGACTGCACTGGGGACTCATTGGGGCATGGGTTGCCATGGGCCTGGATCAGCTGCTCCGCTCGATTCTGGTATTTCTCCGATATTACAGCGGAAAATGGAAAAGTATTCGATTGAAACAAGAATAAAGCAAAGC
>CALXFL010000266.1 GCA_944387515.1 uncultured Clostridia bacterium | reverse complement strand
CCAGATGATGAAGCAGATAATCCGCCAGGGTGCGATGGACACTGTTTTCAGTGGTGGCATCTACAATCCATTGCAACCGGTGTATCAGATCGATTTGCATGACTCCGTTTCCCTCCCCAACTATAATACAAAGGCGGTCTGCCCCCTCATCAGCGTATTCCATACGCTGATGACATACATACGCCAACCCACCAGAAGACATCTGACACACATTATTATAATACAAGCTGTCTGTGCCTGGCAAGACAAGCTCAAAATTCCAGCACCTGTAAAATCCTGAAGTTTAAACCAAAAAATATCATTTTCATATGGAAACAAAAAAATTTTCTTCAAACCGTTGACAAGCTGTGTCGTTTATGGTAATATATACTACGTTGTCACGAAAGACAACAAAAACTGAATAAGCGCCACTAGCTCAGCTGGATAGAGTGTTTGACTACGAATCAAAAGGTCACAGGTTCGAGTCCTGTGTGGCGCGCCAGATAGAGCCCGTAAACTCCTGGAGTTTACGGGCTTTCTGTTTTGCCAGAAAGGAAGAAAAACACCATGGAGCTTCACCTGCCGGCCTGCTGGCCCCAGTTTCACTGTATCGCCTCTGCCTGCACCCACAACTGCTGTATCGGATGGGAAATTGACATCGATGAAAAAACAGCCCAGCGTTACCGCCAGCTGGACGGTCCCCTGGGAGAAAAGCTGCGGCAGAAAATCGACTGGGAAGCTCCTGATGGCCCTTTCTTCCAGCTGGAAGGCGAGCGGTGTCCCTTTCTCACCGGTGAAAACCTCTGTGAAATCCAGCAGGCGCTGGGGCATGAAGGACTCTGCGAAATTTGCAGCCAGCATCCCCGCTTTCAGAATACCTTCGGTAAGCTGAAGGAAATGGGACTGGGGCTCTGCTGTGAGGAAGCGGCCCGGCTGATCTTCACCGGTCCCCGCCCCTCTGTGCTGATGACCCAGACGGTGGACGAACCGGAAGAAGAACTGGAAAACGCCCTGCTGCTGGAACCGCTTTTACAGCTGCGGGAAACCATGTTCCGCCTGTTGGAGCAGACAGACCGTCCCTTCTCTCAACGGCTGACAAAATTGCTGTCCCTGGCAGGAGAAGCGCAGGACTGGCTCAGCGCCCTCCCGGACGAGCTGATGGACAAGCCGGTTTTGCCGGATTTTTCCCCGGCAGCGGAGACGGCCCCCGCTCCCATCCTGCCGGTACTTGATTCGGTGGTGGAAACCTTCTCCCAGATGGAGCCGGTGGATGACGAATGGGAGCAAAGCCTTGCCAGGGTGGAGGACTGGCTGTCTGCCCTGACGGAGGAAGAATGTCAGGCGGCCGGAAAGGGCTTCAGCCGGGATTCCTTCGGGCAGGAGGTCTATCTGCGGCTGGCAGAATACCTGCTCTACCGCTACCTGCTGCAATCTCTGGAGGACCGGGACCTGCTGACCCGGGTCCAGATGGTGGTCATCAGCTGTGTAATGGTGCGGATGATGGAACTGGCAGAGCAGCGAGAGAACTTCACACTGGACGACTGCATCCGGCTCACCGGGCTCTGGTCCCGGCAGCTGGAATATTCGCTGGAAAACCTGGCGCTGCTGGCAGATGCCTGCTTTCTGGAACCTCAGTTGCAATACGAGCCGCTTCTTACGCTGGCCGCCTCTTTTTCGTTTTGAGAAGGACGGATTTTCCTTTGGGAGAAATCCGTCCTTCTTCCTATTAAAGAAGCAAACTGTTTCCAGAAGTTGAAGGATATCAGATTTTATATTTGTGCAATCTGTTCTTTATATTTGGATAAATTTCGAGAAGTTTATAAATGTTTTTGTAAAAAAAGGCTTTTCATTTTTGAACTTCATGCTATAATGTCTACTGAACAAGCCGCAAAGCGGTTTTACCGGACGGATTCCACCCTGTTTACAGCAGAGGGGCTCCAGTTGTAAACTGATCCGCATCCGCATCACACTCATTCCCCTGAAAAGGAAGGTGAATCGTATGTTCCCTATCAAATGGATCTGGGAAAATATGAAGGGCCACCGAAAGCAGTTTGTCACAGCCATGTGCCTGGTGGTCATCATGGCGCTGCTTCAGCTGGTCAATCCCACAGTCTCCCGCCAGATCGTGGATAAGATTCTGGCGCCCGCAGAGGGACAGCCCTCTCAGATTGAACTGCTGATTCCGCTGGTAGCCATCATGATCGGCTTTACCCTTCTGCGTACCGGCATTGGCTACATCATGGTCATGCTGTGTGAAAAATCCAGTACCGGACTGGCCGCCAATATCCGTGCGGTGATTTACCGCAACCTCCAGCGTCAGGATATGCAGTTCTACGACAGAAACCGCACCGGCGACCTGATGACCCGTCTCACCGGCGACCTGGACATGGTCCGCCATGTAACCAGCTGGGACTGCCGGGTGGCGGTGGAAAGCATCGTGCTGTTCTTTGCGGTACTGATCTATTTCCTCTGCACCGACGTGCTGTTCACGCTGGCGCTCTGCATCATTCTGCCGGCCATCTTTTTCATTTCCTTCACCTATTCCCGCCGGGTCCGTCCCCTTTACCAGAACCTCCGGGAAAAGCTGTCGGTCATGAACTCCCAGGCCCAGGAAAATATCGCAGGCAACCGGGTGGTCAAGGCCTTCGCCCGTGAGGATTACGAAATTGACCGGTTCGACCAGCGGAATGCGGACTACCGGGAAGCCAACCTGACCGCCACCTACTACTGGCTGAAATTCTACCCCTTCATTGAGTTCTCCGCTCAGTCCCTCACCATCGTGGTGCTTATTGTCGGCGGCCTCTTCGTCATGAACGGCCGGATTACCCTGGGCGACCTGATGGCCTTCTCCAGCCTGACCTGGACCTTTGCCAACCCGGTCCGGATGCTGGGCAACATCCTCAACGATACCCAGCGCTTTATGGCCAGTGCCAACAAGGTCAT
>CALXFL010000265.1 GCA_944387515.1 uncultured Clostridia bacterium | reverse complement strand
TCCTTTTGGCATATAAATCACCCCATCTGTTAGATAGTATATCATACTTGTCTAACAAATGGGGTGCAGTTCACATTTGGTACTCCTGTTTTTATCTGCCAATTAAGCTTTGCCAGCTCGTTCCTTGTCGCGTTCTACAATCTCTACCCGTCGGATTTTGCCGCTGATAGTTTTAGGCAGTTCATCGACAAATTCTACAATTCGAGGATATTTGTAAGGTGCGGTGGTTTTCTTCACAAAATTCTGAATTTCCTTTTTCAGCTCTTCAGAAGGCTGGTATTTGCTTGTCAGCACGATGGTAGCTTTTACGACCTGACCGCGAATTTCATCCGGCGCTCCGGTGACAGCACATTCCAATACAGCCGGGTGCTCCATCAGGACGCTTTCTACTTCAAACGGCCCAATACGATAGCCAGAAGACTTGATAATATCATCTGTACGTCCTACATACCAGAAAAATCCATCCTCGTCCCGGTAAGCAGTGTCACCAGTATGATAAACACCGTTGCGCCACACGCGGTCTGTGTTTTGCTCGTCGCTGCTATAACATAGAAACATACCGGGAATCAGCTGGCTGCCATTCCGGGGACGTACAATAATTTCCCCTACCTGGCCAGGCTGCGTGGAATTGCCGTTCTCATCAATAAGGTCTACATCATATAAAGGCGACGGCCGACCCATAGAACCAGGCTTTGTGGGATTGCCAACCAAATTTGCAACGGTCAGCGTTGTTTCAGTCTGTCCAAAGCCTTCCATCAGAGAAAGACCTGTCAGTTCCTTGAAACGCCGATAAACCTCTTCATTCAATGCCTCCCCCGCGATGGTGACATATTTGAGCGAAGAAAGGTCGTAATTGGCAATGCCTTCCTTGATAAAGAAGCGGAAAATGGTAGGCGGTGCACAGAATGTTGTAATTCGGTATTTTTCAATTAAAGCCAGTACATCTGCGGGAACAAACTTTTCAAAATCATAGACAAAAATACCCGCACCGGCCAGCCATTGTCCATAGAGTTTTCCCCAGGCAGCTTTCCCCCATCCAGTTTCAGCCAACGTCAGGTGGAGGCCGTCCGGATCCACATTCTGCCAATGTACGGCCGTAACAATATGGGCAAGGGGGTAATGATAGCCATGAAGGACCATTTTGGGATTGCCAGTCGTGCCAGAGGTAAAGTAAAGCAGCATACCATCAGTCTTGGTTATCGGCACCCGTTGAATTTCCAGTGGCTGCTTTACCAGTTCAGCATCAAAATCAATGTAGCCGGGAAAACTACCCATGGCGGAAAATTTAATCAGCTGAACACCCAGTTCCTGCTCTGCTGCATCAATAAAGGCATGGGACTCACACTCACTTGTGCAGATCACTCCTTTAATATTAGCAGATTGAATCCGATACTCAATATCTTTTTTGGTGAGCAGATGGGTGGCTGGAATAGCCACTGCGCCAATTTTGTGAAGGCCGAGAATTGCAAACCAGAACTGATAATTCCTCTTCAGAATGAGCATGACAGCGTCACCCTTGCAAATTCCTGCTGCCTTAAAAAGATTGGCCGCCTGAGTGGAGTACTGACTGATATCCTGGAAGGAGAAAAGTCGCTCCTCCCCTCTTTCATTTGTCCAGACCATCGCCCGGCGTTCCGGCTCCAGTTTGGCAATTTCATCTACCACATCGTATGCAAAATTAAAATCATCCGATGCTGTGACTTCAAAGTGATTCAGCCGTCCTTCGGCATCAAAGCCTTCCTGACAAAACTGCTTATAAAAATCTTTTACGTTCATTCTGCCGCCCCCTGCTGCTTCTGATTTCTGCGAAATGCCATATAGCTTTCCAGAATAATGGTTGCAGCAACAGCGTCTACGACTTCTTTACGCTTTTTTCCTCTGGTGTTGGTCTCATTCAGGTACTGGTGAGCAGATACCGTAGTGGAACGCTCATCCCACAGCTCCACAGGGACGGGAACCAGCTTTTTCAGCAGCTCTGCAAAGCGCTGGCATTTCTCTGCCCGCTCTCCTATTGAGCCATTCATATTTCTGGGATAGCCAATTACCACCATTTGTGCTTCATATTCCCGCACAGCAAAAGACACCTTTTGTACAGTGGCAGCAAAATCCCGCTCATGAATCACACCCAATGGAGAAGCCAGGGTTTCTGTGCGATCGCAGGCGGCAAGCCCAGTACGGGCATCTCCATAGTCAACAGCTAAAATCTTCATAAATCTGATATGCCTTTCTTATTATTACCAGGGCTGAACCTGTCCGATAATTTCTTTTACGCTGGACACACCGTGCTGATCCAACCACTGATCCATCTCTTCGATGATTTTCAGGGGTGCATAGGGATCAGCAAAAATAGCAGCTCCCACCTGTACCGCAGAAGCGCCAGCCATCATCATTTCGATAGCATCCCGACCACTGGCAACGCCTCCCATTCCCACTACAGGGATGGATACTGCATTGGCTACCTGCCAGATCATCCGTACTGCAACCGGGAAAACAGCAGGACCGGACAGGCCGCCTACATTGTTTTTCAGAATAGGCCGGCGGGTATTGACATCAATCCGCATTCCCAACAGCGTATTGATCAGGGAAACAGCATCAGCGCCAGCAGCTTCCACACCCTTTGCAATAGCGACAATATCTGTTACATTGGGGCTAAGCTTGACCATCAGCGGCTTGGTAGAAGCATCACGGACCGCTTTGGTAATGGCAGAAGCAGCCTCACAGCTGACACCAAAGGCAGCTCCTCCCTGCTTTACATTGGGGCAGGAGATGTTCAGTTCGATCATGTCAACTGCTGTACCTTCCAGCTTCTGAGCAATCTCCACGCAGTCCTCAATGGTGTGTCCTGCCACATTGGCAATGATCACAGTGTCTTTAGTTGCCAGATTAGGCAGCTCGTGCTGAATAAAGTAGTCAATGCCAGGATTCTGTAAACCTACGGAGTTCAGCATACCGGAAGGTGTTTCAGCAACACGGGGCGGCGGATTGCCATCCTGAGGACGAAGAGTCATACCCTT
>CALXFL010000264.1 GCA_944387515.1 uncultured Clostridia bacterium | reverse complement strand
GGATCCAGCAGGTCGTAAAGTCCTGCGCCAATGCCCGATGCCAGGCCGCCAATACCGGGCCCGAACAGCAGACCGGCCAACAGGCACATGGAGTTGCCCAGATGAACCCGGGTCACGTCGCCGATGGCTACCGGAATTTTAATCTGAAGATAGTTTCCCACAAAGACCAGTGCAGCCATCAGGCCCACTGCAATCATCTTCATCAGTTTCTGGTTGTGGTTGGAAGCAGTTGTCACAGGAATACCCTCTTTCCAAAGGCTGATCTGACAGCCTTTAAACTAACTGCTCAGGAATGGGTCACAGCAGACGATACCGGTCCAGGGTGTGTTCCTGTCCCAGCCAGGAGAGGCAGGACTCCAACATCACGCCATAACGGGTATCACTGCCATAACTGAAGGTGGTACGCACAGCGATTTCCAGAAAACGGCTGGCCCGCTCAATAGCCATGGGCAGGCTGTCTCCCCGCAGCAGCGCCCCTACCAGTACACTGGCAAAGAGGTCGCCGGTTCCCGGATAGGAGGCCGGCACATAGTTGCAGTCTACCCGCCAGTATTCGCCCCGATCCCGGTCATAGCCCAGATTGGACACATGGCCATCCGCCATCTCCACGCCGGTGATGGTAACCAGCCGGGGGCCCTTTTCGCTGAGCCGGGCCAACATCCGCTTGGCTTCAAACTGCCGCAAGGGTGCGGCCGGATAAGGCTCTCCCAACAAGATCGACGCTTCGGTAAGGTTGGGCGTAATCAGGTCGGCAGCAGCCGCCAGCGATGCCATCCGCTGACACATATCCGGTGTGTAGGTCTGATAGGGCTTGCCATGGTCTCCCATAACAGGATCCACCACAGCCAGCGCATCCGGCCAACTTTTGAAGTAGTCCAGGCAGCTTTCGATCTGCTCGGCAGAACCCATCCAGCCGCTGTACACACATTCAAATTCCAGATTGAGCCGCCGGTAATGGTCCAGTGCAGGTTCCATATAATCGGTCAGGTCCCGGAAGACCACCTCGCCCAGACCGCCGGTATGAGTAGACAGGACGCCGGTAACCACCGGACAAACCTGAACGCCCATAACCGACAGGGTAGGCAGAATCACCGACAGGGAGCACCGGCCAAAACCGGAAAGATCGTGAATGGCAATGACCCGGGGGGGACGCTGCAGCATAATAAATTCCTCCATCTTGTAGGGATACATCAGTGCCGCATCTTTTCCAGACCCAGATTCCTGAGGTATGCCTACATTGTATTCCTTTTCTTTTCCCGATGCAAATGAGCCGGAAGCGGCCATTCAGGGAAGATTTTCTACAAATATGTCAAAGCTTATTATAACGCAAAAGCCCTGCTTTGGCAATCATTCCCCATGAAAGCACGGGAGATTTGCTGGCAGAGAAGTCGAATTTCAAAGCTGCACAAAATTTTAAAAATCAGCATTTCAGAGTTGTGTATTTCGCAGATTTAAAGTGTCATCATATCAGCGTGTCTCATCAATGCCGTCGTCTGATTGACAATATCCACAGACGGAAAAGGGCTTTTCCTCTGTATCAGTCCGTTAAAACAGAGGGATGAAAAATGATAAAATCCCATTTATTTTGAATTTTGACGGTTTATTTTTGAAATCTTCCGGGCTTTTCCTTTACAAATACTGGTTTTCATGGTATATTAATTAGAGACGCCTGATTAGAGCGTTTTTGAGGCACGTTCCTACCCGTTGCTGTATGCAGATTTATCTGACAGCGGCAGCAGAATGGGATGCTGACGCAGGCCTATGGCAAAACCACGCCCCGCTCCACCCAGCAAGGCAAAACTTTTGCCCCTGGCTGCGGCGCTCCTGCGGTATGTCGTTGGCGAATGGAACGAAACGGTATCTGTGATCGGAAAACGGTCGCTCAGTACCTGGATCTGGTTTGAAGATGTCTGTTTAAAAGTTGGGGAACAGGTGTTTTTGAGCTGGAAAAAGCGAACGGTGGCAGTGGACGGGTTATGGATATACGCCGTTTCATGACTCATTGGCATGTCAAGGGAGGTGCTTCAAAAACGCTCCGTCAGCCGGTTATCCTGCCCGGTTACGGCCTGGCAGCCTTTTGAACCACTCAGCCATCGGACCTGGGATCCGATGGCTTTTTATCTGCCACCATCTGAAACCGGATATATTCCATCAAGGGAGATTCGTTATGTACCAACTCTGTATTTTTGACCTGGATGGCACCCTCATCAACTCTCTGGGTGACCTGGCCGACAGCGTAAACTTTGCACTCCGGCAATATAACCTGCCGGAGCATCCGGAGGAAGCCTACCGTCATTTTGTCGGCAATGGTGCCAAGAAGCTGATCCAACGGGTACTGCCCCAGGGACGAGAGGATCTGTTTCAGCAGGTATATGAAACGTATGACCGCCGCTACCATGACTGCTGTCTCTGCCGGACACAACCCTATCCCGGTATTCTGTCCCTGCTGGACGAAGTACACAAAGCCGGCAGCCGGATTGCCGTACTGTCCAACAAGCCGGATCCTTTTACCCGATATATTGCTGGTCACTTTTTCCCACACCAGCTGGATCTGGTCTTCGGCCAGCGTCCCGGCATCCCCACTAAGCCAGCACCGGATGGCGTCTGGGAAATTCTCCGGCACTTTGAGGTAACGCCGGAGCAGGCCATCCTGATCGGAGACTCTGATGTGGATATCGAGACTGCACATCAGGCAGGGCTGTCCTCTCTGGGCGTCTGCTGGGGGTTCAGGGGCCGGGAAGAGTTGGAAAGAGCAGGTGCCGATTTCCTGGCGGCAGATGCGGCAGAGGCTGTACGCATTCTCACAGGCCACAGCATATGAAATCCCGAATGCGAATGCATTCGGGATTTCTGGAACATCGCAACACTATAGATGCCACGGCCTTCGCCCGTTCGCAAGCGTCCTGCCTATTATTTTTTACTCCATAGGAGATAGGTCTTCGCTATGAGCCTCCAGAGCTTCGATGCGGTGATCCTGTATCAAGATTTCCATCTGGCTGATGGCGATGGCATTGAGC
>CALXFL010000263.1 GCA_944387515.1 uncultured Clostridia bacterium | reverse complement strand
GCTTTTCGCCGTTCCTTTCCCAGGATATCGGGAATATAGACATCGGTAATGGTGCCGTTGGAGATGGCGGACCGGAGATAGTGGCGGATTTTAAAACCGGCAGCATCGGAATCTGTCATGACAATAATGCCGGTCTTTGCAGCCAGGGTGCGAAGCAGTGCCAGTTTATCCGGATCCTTGAAGATGGTGAAGCCGCCGGTTTCCAGGATGGTGCCGTCAATGAATTCCTGTAACCGCAGGCGGTCATATTTTCCCTCTACCACAATGGGCTGACAAATGCGGATCACGGCGTTCCTCCTTATTGGTCTTCTTCCCGAAGCGCCAGAATCCGGGCCAGCGTTTCTTCCAATACAATGCGTCCATCTGCTTTGCTGGATTTGAGGGTCAGATCAGCCTCCGCCAGTACCCAAAGGCATCCCCGCAGCGTGCGGGCGGAATAAGGCGACACATCCCGGAAGGCGTTCCGGATGCGGAATTCTTTTCCTTTATAGGAAGGAAACAGAGCCAGGACATCATCGGCAGATTTACTGGCCAGCAGGGCGGCCTTGGCCCGGTACAGATCCAGAAAGGTGTTGTTCAGCACACCCAGAATGGACAGCGGTTCCTCCCGCTGCAAAAGCAGTTCGTCCAGCAGCAGAAAGGCTTTGGTGCGGCCCTTTTGCAGCATGGCCCTAGAAAGATCAAACACCGAGGATTCCAGACTGCGGTGTGTGACGGCTTCCACATCCTCTCTGGTGATCTCTCCTTCTGGCCGGTAAGCAATGAGCTTGTCGGTTTCCTGCATCAGCAGGTCCAGACTGGTTCCGCAGCGCTCAATGAGTGCATTTGCTGCCTGAGAAGAAAGCTGACAGCCATGCTTCTGGCATTTCTGCCGCACCAGCTTGGCCAGATCAGACCGGGATCTGGGCGAGCATTCCACCACGGCGCCGGCCTGGTCCACCGCATCCAGCAATTTTCGGATCCGGGCGGATTTTTTGGGATTCAGCTCGAAGCTGCTGACATAGAGGATCAAAATAGTGGATGGGTTGGGGTCAGCCAGCATCTCATAAAGCAGGTCGGTGTCGAATTTGGACAGCTTTTCCAGATTGGGATTCAAGACCACCACACACTTGCTGCCGCCCAGCAGAGGAAAGCCTTCAACCTCAGTGCGGACAGCAGTCATATCCAGGGAAAGACCGTCAAATTTGCGAAGATTGAAGCTTTCCGTGCCCTTTTTCACCGATTTTTCCAGAATCCGGTTGAGACAGGCCTCCGACAGAAAGTGTTCCTTTCCATATATCAAGTAAACGGGGGCAATTTTTCCCTCGCGCAGACTGCGAAACAGCTGCACGTCATCATATCGGGCCATGGCGTTATCCTTTCTTCAGAAAGTGGAAGCATCCAGAGAATCCTTTTCTTCCTTTATAGGAGAAAGCGGGAGTCTCCATGAATTAATGGTTCCATCTTTCAGCGCTGCTTTCATTATAGCATAATTTTGTCCGGTTGTCTCAGAATCCGGGCGCTTTTTATTGTAAAAGAAATGAAGGTCTGCCGGATAGGGGATGGGATCTTCCAACGTCTGAAAACAGATACGGATTGTGTTCAGATCCAGCAGCAGGGTACTGCTCTCCTTGCCCATCCGGATGCTCAGGGTGCCCAGATCAAACATCGACCATTCTGAAAAGGTGAGCGGGATCCATTCCGGCTGTCCGCCAAACAGAATGGCGTTGGCAACCCTGCTGTCTTCCGGGGAGATGACCATTTCAGCCGGGAAGCTGGTGAGCAGGCTGTAACATCCGCCGGTGCAGGCCAGACGTTCCCAGGGAATGATGACGGCTTCCAGCCGGGTGACGCCGCTGGCCAGCAGGTAATCTGCCAGTTGTCTGCCTTCATAGTCGCTGCCGCCGCATCCGATGACAACCGCATGATTGCTCAGTTGGAGAACCAATGTGCTTCCTTCTTTTCCATATAATTGGGTGATGGTCAAGGCCTTTTGCTGCTGGGAGAAATGCATGGTGCCGGTAATGCTGACGCAGAAGAGCAGCAACAGACTGATACCGGTCTGAATCTGAGGATGTCCCCGCAGAGCCAGCAGCAAAAAGGTGACTCCGATACCAGTAATGAGACAGGAAATCGCCCATGAACTGCCAAGTGGAAGTACTGGCTGGTCTGCACCCCATTCTGCCAGGTGGGTAATCCAGTCAAGAATCTGATTGCAGAGAAATCCTGCCGGTGCGAACCCAAGGAAGGCAGCAATTAGACCACAGGACAGCAGGAAAGGCACCAACGGAAGCATCACGATGTTGATGATCGGAGAGACCAGGGAGGTATACCCTTTCACCAGTGCCATGACTGGCAGGGTGGCCAGCGTGATGGCAAGGGAGGGAAGTGTTGCCTGCACAATGGCCCGGAGAAACCGATGCTCCTCCAATGCACTTTTGCTGTCCAGCACTTCAATCCAGGCGGGCAATAAAACAGTCAGGCCGAGAATACAGCTGACTGACAGCAGAAACCCTGTTTGACAGATCACCTCCGGTGACCAGAGTGTCAGCAGCAAAACAGCACCGCCCAAGGTATTCAGTGGTGGCGTTTCTCTATGCAGCAGTTCGCCGCTCATGGCTGCGGCGGTCATAAACAGTGCGCGCAGGGAAGAGGTTCCAGCTCCAGTCAGCCAAACCAGGAGCAGCATGAAAACAAGGCTGAGAATCAGAGCGGGACGGCGTCCCGCAGGGCGAAGCAGAAACAGAGCAATACTGGCCATCATGGAGAGATGAAGGCCAGATACGCAAAGCAGGTGACCGATGCCTGCCCGTTGAAAATCACCGTAGAGACGGCTGGGAATGGCTGTGTCATTTCCTGTAAGAATAGCGTGCATCAGGTCCGCATTGTCTCCCAATCCCATGGTTCGGCGAAGATTGCGCTGTATATAGGAAAGAAGGGTATCCCGCCATTGGCTCCAGAAGGGAGGCGGCGAGAGCTGGCGCAGAGTAGAGGAATTGGCCCAGCCGGTCAGCTGGGCGCCCCGGCCGATTTGGGAGGCGTGAGGTGGTGTATCATA
>CALXFL010000262.1 GCA_944387515.1 uncultured Clostridia bacterium | reverse complement strand
AGAAAGTGGAAGCCCAATCCCATCTTTGTCATGCTGGGATGCGGTGTTCTGGGCGGAGCGGCCTATTTGATTGTTTGATGGAGGAGAAGATTATGACGTGGTGTGTGAAACGATATTTTGGCGGTTGGAAGCTGCTGGATGAGAAGGGGGTTGTGGAAGCAAGTATCCGTAAAAATCCCAGAAATCGGAGCTTTTCCATCTGTGGCAGCACATCCGGACGCTGTCTGGATGCCGTGCGTCAGGAAAAAGGATCCATCTGCTACCTTCTGCACGAAGATGCCGATACCGTGGCCTGTGCCCGGCCGGTTTTTGATCCGGCGCCACTGGTGCGGCCGCCCCGTATCTGCCGGTTGCTGTTGGATACCCGCTATGGAACTATGGTCATGGAGCGGGGCAATCCGGGTGTGCGGGTGCTGGTCAATGGTCAGGAGGTAGGCAGAATGTCCGCCTTCTTTTCCCTGCTGCCGGTCTCCATTGAGCATAACGGGCAATTCAGCGCCTTATTCTGGGGTGGACTGTTTGCACTGGCAGAGTATATGTTTCATGAGGACGATTATCTGGTGGTATAAAAATAGCCTGTGCTGTTTGGAAGGAAGCAGCACAGGCTATTTTTATCGTACCAGACTGGTCAGCAGGGTCGTGAGGACCGGCACCGTGATTACACAGAGCACAGTGGAAAGGGCCAGAATCTGACTGCCGTAGACAGGATCCCGTCCGGAGATCTGACACATGAAGGACAGAGACATGGCGCAGGGCGTCATAGAAGCCACAGTCAGCACCGAAGCGATGACGCTGCCGGTTTCCGGAAGCACCAGGGGAATCCACCAGATCACCAGGGCAAATACAGCCAGCGGCAGCAAAACCAGCCGGCAGAGGGCCACATACAGCCCCCGTCTGCTCTGAAGCAGGGAACGGAAATCGATCTGGGAGCAGACGACACCCACTGCAAACAGGGAGAGAAAGGTATTGGTGCTGGCGATGGAGGAGACCACGCTCGCCACCATATCAGGCAGCGTAATGCGGGAAAAATAGAGGGCAAGGCCAATCAGGGAAGCGAGATTGCCGGGATTCAGCAGCATCTGCCGGGCAGTCAGCCGCACCTCTTTCTGCAAAATCCACATGCCATAGGTCCAGGAAAAGATGTTGAAGGCGATCATGAAGGCCACCAGGTAAAAGACGGCTCCTTTGCCAAAGATGCCCTGGATCAGCGGGATGCCAATGTATCCGGTGTTGCAGAAAATCGCGGCATACCGTTCCACCGGCAGGTTGTCCGACGTTCCCTTTCTCAGCAACAGCTTACTGCCCAGAATAAAGAGTAGGTGGATGATTGCACTCAGTCCCAGCGTTACCACAAAGCCGGTGGTTTTTGCCGGGTCATAGGGCACTGCCAGAGAGTCGATGATGAGGAAGGGACCGATGAAGTAGAGCAGCAGGTTGGACAGGTTTTTGGAGACATCCACCGTGATCTTTCCCGCTTTGACCGCCAGAATGCCCATGGCGACAAAGATGACCAGAATGGCGACCTGTTTCAGTACAATGACAGCAAGTTCCAAAATATTTCTCCTTCCTGCTTACTTTAACGTCGTACCAGGGTAGTAATGACTGAGAATCTGACGGTAGCTCCACCCTTCCTGAGTGGCGTAGCCCTGGGCGCCAGTCTGGCTCATGCCAACACCGTGACCATAGCCATTGGTGACAAATACGAAGCTGCCATTTTCTACAGTAAAGGAAAAGGCGTGGCTGCGCAGCCCGTAGGACAGAACGTTTTCCCGCAGCTGCCGGCCGGTGAGGGCGTGGGTTCCGCCATTTGCATCAGTTACCGTCATGGCCAGCACATAACCACTTTGGGACACCTGGTCAATGGTCAGCCAGTTTTCAGGATGCTCACTGTCCAGGGTAATGCCCAGAAAGCTCTCCAGCCGGGTTTGAAGGTGGCTGGCAGAAAAGACTGCCCGGACATTGGTGTTGGCGACACTGGGGTCGTAGGCGCTGACTACCCGGGTCAGGTAGCTGAAGCTGCCGCTCCACACCTCAGAGGCAGGATTGGTATAGCCTGCCGAGCTGGCATGATAGGGGGTAAAGGCGATGCTGCCGCCGCTGTACAGGGCCTGTCCCAGTACAGCAGATACAGCGTCCATGGTTTTCTGGGTCGGAGTCCGCATGGGCAGGGAAGCCGCTGCACCGCGGGCGTTTTCATAACGAATATAGGAGTAGGCGGCCACAGCCTGGGCTTTCAGTGCCTCGGTGTGATAGCTTCCGCCCATTTCGCCTTCCACTACCTGACAGAGCGCTTCATAGACATCCATGTCCTGGGGAGTATCATTGACCATCATCCGGACCGTTTCGCCGGTGGACGATGGCTCTTCCGGCACAGTGCTCTCCGCGGAGGTGCTGCTGGAAGGAGCACTGGAAGGGGGCTCAGAGGGTTTGCTGGAAGGCTCTGCACTTTCAGGTCTGGAAGAGGAAGCAGCTTCGCTGCTGCTTTCAGGCTTGCTGGAAGGCGCAGTGCTTTCCGGTTTACTGGAAACGGCAGAATTCTGCTGGGAAGAGGACGAACCGTCAGACTCAGAGGAGCTGGCAGAAGACGGTTCACTTATGGGAGAACTGCTGTTCTGTGAGGACTCCTGGGAGACGGAGCTGGGATCTGTGGATGATGAATCTCCTTCTTCAGAGGAATCAGAGGTAACGTCAGTTTCAGAATCAGCCGGGTCCTGGTAAAGGGGCGCCTCCCCATGGTCAGGTTCTACCTGGAAGGATTCTTCCGGCAGGATTTCCAGTGTCATTCTGGCCGGTTCCTCCATAATGGAAACGGTATCGCTGGCATAGGCAAAGGCAGTCAGAACGCCGCAGACAATGAACGACAGCAAAACAGCCTGTAAATAAAACTTTTGAAAGAATCTTTTCATGGTGCGTCAGGATTCAGAACTGCCAAAATTGGGGTCAGGAACAGGGATGGTGCTTTCACCAGGGGTGGGGGAATCAGGATCCGTCCATTCTCCTTCTGTGTTGTCTCCCGGCTTTACGCTGGAGCTTTCAGGCGGATTTTCCGGCGAGATGGTGCTGGT
>CALXFL010000261.1 GCA_944387515.1 uncultured Clostridia bacterium | reverse complement strand
AGTGAACCGGCGGATCAGGTGGTCCGCTACACATTGGAGGGCACGGAGGTTGCCCTGAAATTATCGGGACTGGCAGCGAAAAACTTTGCGGTTTTTGCCTATGCAGTCCTGAAGGATCAGAAAAAAACCAAGGGAAAAACCCGGCTGGTGCGGATGCTCAAGGAGCAGCGGCCCCTGAAATTTTTTACGATTCCGTCCGATCAGATGCGGGCTTTTGCCCAGGAAGCGAAAAAACGAGGGCTGCTGTTTGTGCCTATCCGGAACAAGCAGAATCCGGGCGAGATAGAGCTGGTGGTGTTTGCAGATGATGCTGCCAAGGTCAACCGGGTCATGGACCGGTTGAATCTGGACTTTGTCCAGTCCCAGGCCGGTGAAGCCCAGGTGGACAAGGCATCGGAATTGGATAAGCCGGTACCTGTTCAGACCAAGTCGCTTGCCGCGGAGGGTGATTCCATGGTGTTTGAGGTGGGCGGCATGGAGGATGAATTCAGTGTACCGGTCCGGCAGGAATCCACGGGAAATTTTACACCGGAGGAACCCCAAAAGAGTCCATCCGGGAGTTCCTCGCCCAGCAGAAGCGGGCCGTCCGGTTTACCAGGCCCTGAACCCTCGGTGAGAAAGCAGCTGTGGGATATCCGACGGGAACAGGCGGCAAAAGCAGGCGCATTGCCTGCTTCTCATAAATTTCGCATCAAGACGAAGCAGAAAGGACGATAGTATATGGATTTATCCAGATTTCTCAGCAAAGAACAGGTGCAGCCGGAAGAACCCCGGCTGTCCAAAGCAGATTATGCCGCCCTGAAAAAGGCGGAACGGGAGGACTTGTGGACAAGGGTAGATGCGCAGGCACAGGCGGTGTTCCGGGATGATGGAGCAATGAAAGGATTTCTGAATTTCATGGCCCAGTGCACCCCTCAGAGCACCCGGAACCTGCTGATTCTCTATGAACAGAATCCGGAGATCACCCATCCCCGCACCTTTGAAAAGTGGAAAGAGGCGGGGCGTTCTATCCGCAGCGGTGAAAAGGGGGTGACCTTCTTTGCAGACCAGGAGTATGAAAAGGAGGATGGTTCCAGGGGAAACGGCTATACCGTCACCAGGGCCTACGATATTTCCCAGACCAGGGGGCCGCAGCCCCTTCCTCCTCAATCTCATCTGCCAGAGGAAATCATCGGCGCAATGGTAGCGCAAAGCCCGGTACCGTTGGCCATTTCGGACCAGCTGCCCCAGGGGGTGCAGGCCCAGTATCTTCCCAGGCAGCGGACAATTTATGTGAGAAACGGCATGGATGAAACTGCCACCATCTGTGCCATCGCCAGGGAGCAGGCCCACGCCCACTTTGACACGGTGGGCAGCGGTTACTACCGCCAGGCCTTTGCGGCCCAGAGCTACTGCGCCGCCTATGTCATCGCCAAAAAGCTGGGGCTGGACGTTTCCGCCTTTCAGTTTGACAAGGTGTGCCAGAGCTGTGCCGGCATGGATGTCCAGGAAAAGCGGGGCTTCATCAGCGACATCAAGCGGGCTGCCTATGCCATCAGCCGGGACATTCAGCGCAGCTTCCGGGATCAGGAGCAGGCCATTCAGCCGGACGAGTTTGCAATGGGGGAATCCAAACCGGGCAAGCCCCCCAAAGCAGAGAGAACCCAGGAGGAACGGTAACAGTGTGTTTTCCGTTTGTTTTCTGGTTCCGGCCAGATTGAAAGGGTGGAATATGGTATGGTTGTATCAAAACGAAAGGTGGGATTTGGATGGAAAAGCAGCGGCTGTTTGCCATGACGGAAATCGAGCAGAATATGCTGGAAAAGGCGCTTCTGGATCTGGACAGAGCGCAGACCGCATCCATGCGCCGGCGGGTCCGGCAGGCTCCCCGGCGGAAGCTGTACCTGAATCAAACAGAGTATGACCTGGCAGTCCGGGCGCTGAATGGGCTGCGGGACGCTTACCTTGCGGCGGGACGGTACAGCGACGGCATTGATGCGGTGATCCTGAAGCTCATGAAGTCACGGTACCGGCGGGTGCCCACGGCAATTTCAAAGGTTGCTCCAGCAATCCTGAAGGTTGCCTTCCTTTGAATTCTGCCAGAACACTCTGGTGGGCATTTTTCCTGCCGCTGCCCATGGTCTGGTGGCTGGCGCTGCTCACCGCCGGGGTCTGGCACCCCGGTATGAATCTTTTGGAACTGCTGGAAAAACTGTCGGCTGCCATGAACAGCCCCTTTGCCATCCGCTGGACGGAATTTTCCGTCCGGTGGATGGTTTTGTTTTCCATGGGGTATGGAATCGCAGTCCTGGCCTTCACTTCCAGCCGGAAGCATACCCGCCGGGGCGAGGAACACGGTTCGGCCAGATGGGGAGATGTGTTTCAGATTACCAGACGATACCGGGAAAAGAAACCGGTGCAGAATCTCATTCTGACCCGGCATTTCCGCATGGGACTGGATGGCAGGAAGCACAAGCGCAACCTGAATGTGCTGGTCATCGGCGGTTCCGGCGCAGGAAAAAGCCGGTCCTATGCCATCCCCAACACCATGCAGGGAAATTGCTCCTTAGTGCTCACCGATCCCAAAGGTGAAATCCTGCGGAAAACCGGCGGTTTGCTGGAAAGTCTGGGCTATGAAGTCCGGGTATTTGACCTTCTGAATCCGGATGCTTCTTTCTGTTACAATCCCTTTTCCTATGTCCAGGACGACAAGGACGTCCTCCGTCTCATCTCCAATCTCATCCGGAACACCACCCCGAAAGGTGCAAGCAGCTCCGACCCCTTCTGGGAAAAATCTGAAACGGCCCTTTTGCAGGCGCTGATGCTTTATCTGCTGCACGAAGCCCCGGAGGAGGAACAGAATTTTTCCATGATTATGGAGATGCTGTCGGCGGCAGATGTCCGGGAGGAGGACGAGGATTACGAATCGCCTTTGGACATTCTGTTTGCCCGGCTGGAAATGCGCAGTCCGGAACACATTGCAGTCCGGCAGTACCAGGTCTACAAGCAAGCCGCGGGCAAGACTGCAAAATCCATCCTGGTGAGCGTGGGGGTTCGTTTAGCTGCCTTTAACCTGAACCAGATCCGCAGC
>CALXFL010000260.1 GCA_944387515.1 uncultured Clostridia bacterium | reverse complement strand
TTTCCAATACAGATGGGGGTTCTTGTTTACAGCAAAGTCAACCGGAGCTGATGCCGGATTTTTTCCATACATTCAGTGAGAGAGATGCCGTCACAGGGAATGATGAAGTCCGCATATTGTTCATAGAGGGGAATCCGTTCAGCGTAAAGCTCTGCCAGGGATTTGTCTGCTGCACCGGCAACGCCTCGGGTAGCCAGGTTGTTCAGACGTTTTTCCACTTCCTGAAGAGAGAGGGAGATGTACACCACAACGCCCAGCGATTTCAGGTGCCGCATAGCCTGTTCAGAATACACAGCACTGCCGCCGGTTGCGATGACGGTGTTGTCACACTGAACGGAGCAAAGTGCCTCTTCTTCTGCCTTCATAAAATAGGAAAGACCTTTGGCATCGATGATCTGTTGAAGCAGCAGCTGCTCCCGGTCCTGAATCAGCAGGTCCGTATCCAGAAATGAAAGGCCGGTGGTTTTAGCCAGAACAACGCCGACCGTGCTTTTTCCGCAGCCCGGCATGCCGATCAGAACAATATTCATCTTGTTTGCTCCTTTTTGTTATGTTGTCAGACGATGCGAAATCCGCCGATACGGTACCGCTGCAACAATTTTGCAACAGCGGTGGTCAGCAGAAAGAGAACGATGATTTCCACCGGCAGCATGGTAAAATTTTTCAGTAGCCGGGCGGGCAGCAGGATTAGGAATCCCTTTCCGTACAGCATAGAACTCCAAAGGGTTCCAAGCAGGCTATTGACCAGAAGATTGATGCAGGTCTTGGCTGCAATGCAGCGAGGAAGCTTGGTTCTGCCTTTATAGAGGAAGATACCGTACAGCACGCCACCCAGAATGGCGTTCAGGGTGAATCCAAAGAAATAGGGACCGGTGGGTTTGATGATATACTTGATGATATCTCCGGCGCCGGCCGCCAATCCGCCTGTCACGGGTCCATAGAGCATGCCCAGAAGAGCGGTGATGAGATATCCCACCCCCAGCTTCAGCTCTGGGAGGATATAGATGGAAAACTGGTCAAGAATGATGCTGAGGGCCAGCAGCATGGCTACGCCTGTGATGGAGCTGAGCTTTTTCATCTCTTTGGCGGAAGAAACAAAGTTTCCCGGCTGAGCAGTAAAAAAGTGCAGCAGGTTTTTCGGGATCTCCCGAAGGATTTGGGTGAATGAGCGTTTTTCCGGCATGACAATACCTCCTTCCAGAATAGCTGTAGAAATTCAGGAGGTACGGCCTCTTAAATTTTAACAGCGGGATGCGGAAAACCGACCGCAAGCCAGCCCTGTTTTCAGGGGACTTTTCGTTCCGGCGGCAACTCCCCGTCCGCCGAACACTTAACGCCTGTTTTCCTACTCTGCCAGATACCGTCATTATACTCTTTTCCTGCAGCAAACGCAATCTCTTTGGTCCATACCTGGATGTGCAGCGGAAAAAATCAGGAGATTGGATGATACTTTTTATCATAAAAGCAACTATTCTGGATAAAGTGTCAAAAAATACTGACTGCCAGTGGAGCGGAGAGAGGCCGTTTTTTTCTGAAGAAAAGCACAGCAATAAATATTTATGAATTTTGCTGTTGTTTTCCTGAAAAATCTGGCAAAACAATAGAATTTAAGTCGATTTAGTTACAATATCTGTACAATTTCTCAAATTGTGCTATACTTGTATCGAACTATCTTTGGATTATTTGCTACATATCAGCATAGACAGGAAGGGGTATGTTGTGAACGGATGGTCATTATCTGTTGAAGCTTTTTCTCTGGTTATTACCATTATTCTGATGATAAATTTTCATGATAAAAAGCCGGTCAGCAGGCAGAGCCGGTTATATCAGTCCATTTTGTGGTTGTCGGTTTTTACCATAGGGTGGAATATTCTCTGTGTCTGGACAATTGAATATGCCAGTCTGTTTCCTTTATGGATCAATGAGCTGTTGAACACGCAGTATTTTATACTCCTTATTCTGCTCTGTACGCTGATCGCCTATTATTTGATTTGTGCCGTTCTGGAGCATCTGTACAGCCGTCAGTATCTGAGGCGTGTGGCCTGGATACTGGGCCTGGTTATGGGAATTTATCTGGTAGCCATTTTGACCAATCCCTGGACGGGAGCTATCTTCCGCTTTGATGAGCAGGGGTATCACCGGGGTCCATGGATCAACCTGGGCTATGCTGTGATGGGCTTTGATCTGGCATTTTTGGGACTCTGCTATCTGCAACACTGGCATCGGGTCAGCCGTCCGATCCGCCGGGTCATGTTTGTCCTTCCGACTACGGTAGTCTGCATGACGGTTTTTCAGCTGATGTATCCGGAGGTATTGCTCAACGGCAGCATTATTGTGGTGGCCAACCTCATTCTTTTTCTTAATTTTCAGATGCGCCGTCTGGATACGGACAGCCTTACCTGTTTGGGCAACCGCAGCCATTTTTATGGTTATTTGTCCCAGCATCTGGCGGCACATCAGCACTGTCAGATTCTCGTGATCTCGATTCACCAGTTCGGAATGGTCAATCAGCGCCTGGGGCATCGAAAAGGCGATGGTGTTCTCTATGAGATTGCCTGTTGGCTGGACCGGTTTCACCGGCAGGGCCGGGCATTTCGGTTGAGCAATGTGGTGTTTGCATTGCTGCTGCCTTATACCTCAGCTGCTCAGGCTGATTGTAACCGCCGGTTGATTGAGGAACGCTTTGCCAAAAGCTGGAAGCTTGGTCTGGTAGAGGTGACGTTGGGCTGTTCCATGGCAGAGCTTTGCTATACCGGACAGTCCTGGTCAGCAGAGGAGATGCTGGCATTTTTGGAATACGGGCTTCAACAGGCAGAACAAAGTGAGAATAGGGTAGCGCAGTTTGATATCGCCATGCATGAGCAGTTTCTGCATCGTAAAAAGTTGTTGGAACTCATGCGAAGGGGGATTGCGGAAGAACGTTTTTCAGTCTGGTATCAGCCGCTTTATCACTGTGTCAGTGGCAGGTTTTGTTCGGCTGAGGCGCTGCTGCGTCTGCGGGATGAAGAGGGAAAAATCATTTCTCCTGGTGAATTTATTCCGCTGGCAGAGCAAACTGGCCTGATCGATGACCTC
>CALXFL010000259.1 GCA_944387515.1 uncultured Clostridia bacterium | reverse complement strand
ATTCCTTTTGGCATATAAATCACCCCATCTGTTAGATAGTATATCATACTTGTCTAACAAATGGGGTGCAGTTCATTCCAGCCTGTGCCTTTTGTATTTTAGAAGGATTGTTCCGACAGTTCCTGAGGCTGGCCAGCTTTCAGCATCAAGCTGACTTCCCTGTCTCCATACCGGACGGTGATCTCCCGATCCTTTGCTGCGGTGAAAACTGCCTTTTCCAGGCGTCCGCATTTCCAGAAAAGATCCAACGTAATATTGCCCCGCAGTTTGGCTCCTGTAAACTGTCCGTCCTGCCAGTCCTCCGGAAGAGCGGGCAGCAGCTCGATGTAGGGGTTGTGGGACTGAACAAGGGCTTCTGCAATGGCAGCTGTTACACCAAAGTTGCCGTCAATCTGGAAGGGCGGGTGGGAATCCAACAGATTGTCCTGAAGAGAACAGCTGATAAATTTATGCAGATACTGATGGACGTGTTCTCCCTCTTTCAGACGGGCATAGAAGTTGATAATCCAGGCGCAGCTCCAGCCGGTATGGCCACCACCATTGGCCAGCCGGTAAGCCAGTGTCTTCCGCGCTGCATCCCGCAGAGCAGGCTCACAGTCATTCATCTGGTAACCGGGATACAGACCAAAAAGATGAGAAATATGACGGTGGCCCGGCTCCACCTCTTCATAATCCTCGTGCCATTCCCGAACCCGTCCATCTGCTGAAATTTCTGTTTCCGGCAGATGGGCCAGCACATACTCCGCCTGAGAGATCCAGGGCCGCTGCTCGTTAAGTAACCGGCAGCTGTCCAGATAGTCCCGGAACAGCTCCCGCAGAATCTGGGAATCCATGGTAGGAGCCATACAGAGCGCCCCCACCTGTCCTGCTTTGGAGCGGTAGCTGTTTTCCGGAGAAAGAGAGGGCCCGGACAGCAGCGTTCCGTCTTTGTCCGGCATCAGGTAGCCGATAAAGAACCGAACAGCAGACTCCAGAACCGGCAGCGCCCGCTCTCGGAGAAAATTCATATCCTCGGTAAAGAGGAAGTGCTCATAGAAATGAAGCGACAGCCAGGCGCCGCCCATGGGCCAAATGGGCGAACTATTGAAGATGCCTTCCGGCGCAGTATCCGCCCAAAGATTGGTGTTGTGGTGAGCCACAAACCCATCACAACCATACAGTTCTCTGGCCGTCTTCTGTCCCCGTTTCTCCATCCGCTCCACCAGATCAAAGAGCGGGAGATGACATTCCGACAAATTGGTTACTTCAGCAGGCCAGTAGTTCATCTCGGTGTTGATGTTGATGGTATACTTACTCTCCCAGGCCGGGGTAAAGCTGCCATTCCAAAGGCCCTGAAGAGTTGCAGGCAACTGGCAGGCATAGGAACTGGAGATGAGCAGATAGCGGCCCAACGCAAAAAGATTCTCGGCAATTTCCGCCAGATGTGCACCAGTTTCCCGGCAGGCCTTGATCATGTCATCGGTAGGCAGGCCGCAGTTTCCCTTTGTCAGCAAAAGAGAAGCCCGGCGGTAAAGTGCACCGAAGGTTTCCATATGCTCAGCAAGCAACTGGTCATATCCACAGCTTTCCGCTGCATCCAATGCCTGAAGTACCTGCTGCTCATAATCCTCCCGACCGCCGAAATCAGTGGCCATAGAGGTGTAAAGCACTGCACTTGTCACTTCAGTTAGAGCCAGATGATCGCCAATGACCTGTGCATCTCCCCCATCAGCCACTACACGGCTGGCGCCATAATACCGGACACCGCCAGCACCACACTGTCCTTTCAGGAAAACGGTTTTTTCATCTGCCTTGCCAGTCTCTTCCTCATAAGGACGACGATTCAGGTTGATCAGAGCGGTAATGGGTTTGCCGCCGGTGAGCCGGATGGCCAGTACATTCTTCTTCTGGCTGACAAAGTATTCCCGCTTCATTGAGACGCCATCTACCTGGTAGGTCACCTCTGCCACAGCCCGGTCAATATCCAGCCGGCGGGTGTAATTGGTTACCTGACCATTTTGCCCAAAAAAGGTCATCCGCAGATTGCCGCCCGGCACAAAGGGAGCCAAATACTTCGGGCAAGAAGTGATAGACGCCTTGGCCAGAAAGGTGGCCTTGTCCACCTCCCCTGCCATAAGTAACCGGCGAACCTCCTCCAGATGCTTTTGGCCATCGGGATTTTCCCGGTCCAACGGGCCGCCGTACCACATGGTTTCCTCGTTCAGGTGCAGTACTTCGTCTACAACCTGTCCCAGTACCGAAGCGCCCAGCCGGCCATTTCCCAGAAACAAGCCATCATCCCACTGTTTACCAGGGCTTTGCAGCCTGATTTCATGATTCATCAGAATGTCCTCCTTATGAAAATATGGGGCACAGGTTCAATATACCTGATTTTTCCCCTGGGGTCAAGGATTTTGCAGCAAAAGCCCGACTGGTGGATCCACCAGGTAGGAAACGCCATTTTCTGCCTGGGAACCGGGAACACCTTTCAGAGTATAGGTGGGATTTTCCACTCTGGCAGCCTTGGTATAGTTGCCAACACCGCCACCTACATAACCAAAGGTAGCACCACCCAGATTGCTGACCATGTTGGAGGTGAGAATCTTGCTGTCATTGGTAGCAAATTCCTGGTCGATGAGTCCCTCGCTGTACCACTGATTCATAGTGGTCAGGAAGGCCTTGAAGGCTTCTGCATTGAAGGGGCCGTAGTCCACCTTCTGGGTTTCCTGATTGATGTACATGCCCTGATAGATACCGAAGGCGGGCATGAAGGACTTGAGAAGCTGATCTTTGCTTTCGGTCCAGGGGATCTCATCAGCCTGGCCGTTGCCGTTGGGATCCTGGATCTTGAAGGCAGTGAGAACAGTGTGCCAATCATCCATGGTAACAGGAATTTCCAGATTCAGCGCTTCCAACCAGTCGGTGCGCATGATGATACCGGAATAGGTGGTACGTCTGGGATCGGGGTCCAGCTGATAGAAAGCAGGAATGGTTCCATCATCCAGCGGAACAACCTTGGCAACATCGGGATAGGCGTCCAAAGCAGCCTGATAATCAGGTGCATATTGCATATAGTCGTTGAGAGACAGGACAATGCCATCCTTCACATACTTGGTAATACCACCGGGCATCCCCTTCCAGTTCCA
>CALXFL010000258.1 GCA_944387515.1 uncultured Clostridia bacterium | reverse complement strand
TCTTCCAGCGTATCGGCCATGACCACTGCCGCCAGCAGCGTCACCGTCCCCAGCTCTGCCAGGGGCAGATCCGACCGGAGCAACACCGACAGGTAGACACCCTGGTCCTTAGGCGACTCAAACCGGCGGGCCATCCGGCCCCGTCCGGCGGTCTGATGGGAGCTGACCACCACGGCACCGTGGGCAGCACCCTCTGCTGCCAGCTGGCGCAGCCGGGTATTGGTGGAATCCACCTCGGGCAAGCAGATCAGCGGACGCCCCACCACCCGGGTGGTCAGCCGCTTCTCAATCTCATAATCCACAAAAACATCGCCGGGGGTGAGCAGATACCCCTTCCCCTGCTGGGAGGCGATGTCGTAGCCTTCCCCCTGAAGGGCGGCGATCTGCTTCCAGACAGCGGCCCGGGAAATGCCCAGTGCTTCTGCCAGCTGGCCGCCGGAAATCAGCTGTCCCGGGGCCTCCTCCAGCATTTTCAGAATCTTGTAGCGGGTGTGCATCGTGTGCTCCTTTCTCATCAGAGAACGTCAATGACGGGATTTGCGGTACTCCCGCAGTTTCTCCATGGCCTCCTGATACCGGCCTGCGTGGAGATGAGGGAAGGCCTGAAAGAGCCGGCGCTGGCTCCAACGGGAATCGGAAAGACGGCTGTCCAGCTGGCGGCGAAGCTCCTGCCAGTCCTCTGCGGCAGCGGCCCGGCGCTCCTCAAACTCCTCCCGGCGGCTGCCGATGCCGGTTTGCAGCTGCTGGGCCGTCTGATCCAGGCGGCTATGGAGCTGCCCAAGCACCCGGTCCACCTCTTCCAGGTGTCCCTTCATCCGCAGCAGCTGCCGCACGGTCAGGAAGGTATCTGCCAGCACAATGCCGCCCAGTAAACCGGCCAGCACACCTACTGTCAGCGGCTGCATCCGGCTGATAATGCCCCAGGCAAAGGGGTGCAGCACCAGCATGACGAACACCGACAGCGCGCCGAACATCAGCGAGTTCAGCAGGCAGACCCGGCCGTTGATCTGAAAACGGTAATGGGAGTAATCCCACCACTTCATATGAAACAGCTTTTCCAGCAGCCAGGAGGTGAGGTATTCCAGCACACTGGTCACCAACATCCCGGCGAAAAAGAGTGCCACCGGCGCCTGTTCGGTACCTTGAAGCAGGAAAATTACCAGCAGGGCCCCGAACCCGTAAACTGGGCAAAGAGGACCGTTGAGAAAGCCGCGGTTCACCAGCTTGCCCTGAATCACCGAGCAGTAGACCGTCTCACAGCACCAACCGGCAAAACTGTAAAACAGAAAGGCCAGAAACCACTGACAAATCAAAAGCATCCTGTTCCCTCCGTTCAGCTGCGGGCGTTGGCAAGCATCAGCTTGATGCGGTTCTGCTGGTTGACGGCGCTGGCACCGGGGTCGTAGTCCACCGCCACAATGTTGGCCTCGGGGTGCTTCTCCTTGATGGAGCGGATCATTCCCTTGCCGACAATGTGGTTGGGCAGGCAGCCGAAGGGCTGGGTGCAAACCACGTTGCAGACGCCCTCCTCCACCAAAGAGAGGATCTCTGCAGTGAGGAGCCAGCCCTCTCCCATCTTGACGCCATGGCCGATGTAGCCATCTGCCAGCCGGACTGTTTCAGGGAACCAGGTCTGGGGCTGGAAGACGCCCTGCTCCCGGATCAGGTCGATGATCTCCTTTTCCCGGCGGCAGAGATAATCATACACCACCCGGTAGATCCGGGCCTTCATGGCGCCGCCGCCATAGAGCACATGGTCTTCCATGTTGTTGTAGACACAGTAAAGGACAAAGCCCAGCAGGCCGGGCACCACCACCTCAGCCCCCTCGGACAGGAGAAAGGCTTCCAGGTTGTTGTTGCCCAGAGGAGAGTATTTGACATAGATCTCCCCCACCACCCCGACACGGGGCTTTTTGGCCTGATGGCGGGTAATGGCGGCGAAATCCCGGAGCATTTCCCGATAAAGTCCCCGCAGCTTGCCGCCGGTCATCACCGGCCGGACGCCGATCTCCTTCACCAGCTTGTCGGTCCAGGCGGAGACCTTTTCCATCGTCTCGCCGGGGCGCACCTCATAGGGCAGGCACTGATTCTGGAGCTGGGTCAACAGGTCCCCCAGGAAGACGGCGTTGAAAAGCTGAAGCCCCATGGGCACCGTCACCGAAAAACCGGCGTTCTTTTCCAGTCCGCCAAAGGAAAGGGAGATCACCGGAATATGGCCGTAGCCGCTCTTCTGAAGGGCTTTGCGCAGCAGGTGAATGTAGTTGGAGGCCCGGCAGCCGCCGCCAGTCTGGGTGATGAGCAGCGCCACCTTGTTCAGATCGTACTTTCCGCTTTCCAGCGCATCAATCATCTGGCCGATGACCAGCAGAGCAGGATAGCAGGTGTCGTTGTGGACATTCCGCAGTCCCTGGTTGATGACCGAACGGCCATCGTTTTCCAGAAGCTCTGCCTTATAGCCATGCTGGCGGAGAATCTCCACCATCATCTTGAAATGGATGGGCAGCATGGTGGGCACCAGAATGGTGTGGGTGGCCTTCATTTCCTTGGTAAATTCTACTCGTTCCAAAAACACTTACCTCCTTGCAGCAGCTTCGGCATTTTCCCGGTCTCTGGCAGCCACAGCGCCCAGCAGGGACCGGAGCCGGATCCGCACCGCACCCAGGTTGCTGATCTCGTCGATCTTCAGCTGGGTGTAAAGACGGCCGTGGGATTCCATAATGGACCGCACCTCATCGGTGGTGATGGCGTCCAGGCCGCATCCAAAGCTCACCAGCTGGATCAGTTCCATATCCGGCTGGGAGCAGACATACCGGGCCGCATTGTAGAGCCGGGCATGGTAGGTCCACTGGTTGAGGACGTTGACCTTCTGGGGATCCACCAGATCCGCCACGCAGTCCTCCGAAATGACCACCATCCCCAGAGAGCCCAACAGCCGGTCGATGCCGTGGTTGATCTCCGGGTCGGCATGGTAGGGGCGTCCGCAGAGGACGGCGATCTTCTTGCCGTGCTCCCGGGCGTACTGGATGTACCGCTGGCCCTCCACCTTCAGATCGGCCTTCCAGCTGTCGTAGGCCGCATAGGCGGCTTTGGCAGCCTGGCGGATCTCCCGGCGGGAGATGCCGGGGAACTTTTCCCC
>CALXFL010000257.1 GCA_944387515.1 uncultured Clostridia bacterium | reverse complement strand
CAGCCGGGCTGGCCCACCACATCGCCGATCATCATCACTCGCATGAAGGTTCTCCCTTCCCGCTGCTCTCCAGCAGCTTTCTGATGTCCTCCTCGGTAAACTGGTACTTCTTTTCACAGAAGTGGCAGCAGAGCTCGGCGCCGTGATCCTCCTCCATCAGCTGCTGAAGCTGATCCCGTCCCAGGCTCAGCAGGGCACGCTCTACCCGCTCCCGGGAGCAATCGCAGCGATAGGCGGGATAATGCTGGTCGAGAATATCCGGCTCCAGGCCTTCCAGCAGCATCCGGCAGATCTCCTCAGGGGTGCGGCCCTCGTCAATCATGGACGACACCGGAGGAATCTTCTGAATGGTGGCTTCCAGCTGGTCGATGACGGCCGGATCAGCAAAGGGCAGCAACTGCACCAGAAAGCCTCCCGCAGCCCGGACGGTCAGGTCAGGATTGACCAGTACGCCCAGACCACAGACTGTGGGGGTCTGTTCACTGACGGCATAATAGTTGGTAATATCCTCGGCGATCTCTCCCGAAACGATGGGCACCTGGCCCACATAGGGATCCTTCAGGCCCAGGTCCCGGATCACGGCCAGATAGCCGTCCCGGCCCACTGCACCGGCCACGTCCAGCTTGCCCCGGTCGTTGAGAGGCAGCTCGACTACCGGGTTTTCAGGGCAGGCCTTGACGTTTCCGTTGGAATCTGCCACGGCCAGCAGGGTGCCGGCAGGACCACCGCCTGCCATCCGCAGGGTGAGGGTGTCTCCCTCCCCTTTGAGCATACAGCCCATCATGGAAGCGGCAATGGCCAGACGGCCGGCAGCTGCGGTAACCACCGCAGAGGTTTCATGAATCTGTTCGATCCGGGCGGCGATATCAGTAGCGGAAATGGCCATGGCCATAACCGATCCGTCCCGGGAAATTGCGCGGGTAAGAGTTGCCATAAAATCGTCCTTTCTTAGATTGATGCCAGCTTCAGCCGGACAGAAAAGAAGCGGCCAGCAGATGCAGGCCGTTTCAGAAATAAACATGCCAGTTTGGTCCGGCAGGTGTCATACCCGGTCCGGATCTTCGGGCGGACGCTGCAAAAAGGCGTCCGGGCGGCTTTTGTCGTGAACTGCCACATAAATAAGCCGCTGGGAATCGGAACGGGGCGGATCAAAGGAATCCTCGTGATAGACCGCTGCCAGCTTCATCCCGGCCTTTTCAAGGGCTTCCACTACCTGCTCATGGGTGTAGGCCCGCTCGGCAAAGGATGCGTCCCGGCGTTCATACAGTCCATCCTCCCCTTCCAGGAAGATGTCCAGTTCCATCTGGGTGAGGCCTTCTTCATCGGTGGTATTCTGCCAGACACAGTAGATGTCGTCCAGGTCGTAGACAAAGGTGTTGTTTGCCAAGGACACCTGATGCTTGTAGCAGGTGTTGAGGTCAAAGACCATCAGCCCATCAGGATGGAGGAAAAAGGCTGCACTGGCAATGGCAGCACAGAAATCCTCATACCGTGTCAGGTGGTTCAGACTGTCCAGGGCCGAAACCACCACATCTACCGCCCCAAAGAGATCCAGGTCGGTCATCTCCTGGCAAAGGTAGGTGATATCCGCCCCGCTCTCCATCCGCTTGTTGTAGGCGGCCATGAGCATCTCGGGAGAGTTGTCCACCCCAATCAGGCTATATCCCAGCTTTGCCAGCTCCTCTGCCAGACTGCCGGTACCACAGCCCAGATCCAACAGAATGTTGCCGGGTGCTCCATGGCAGCTGATCACCTGGTGAAAATAAGCAGCTCTGGCCGGGTAATCCACCTCGACGTTCAGCCGGTCATACACGGCGGCAAAGTCCTGGTAACGGCTCATTTCTGCTCTCCGGCCCGGTCCATCCGGTCGAAGATCACCGAATAGCCGTCACAGCCATAATGCAGGGAACGGTTGACACGGCTGATGGTGGCGGTGGAGGCACCGGTCTCGGCGACAATGTCGCTGTACACCTTGCCGTCGCTGAGCATCCGGGCTACCTGAAGCCGCTGGGACAGGGCCTTCAGCTCGGGAACGGTACAGAGATCCTCAAAAAAGTTGTAACATTCTTCCAGGGTTTGCAGCTGCAGCACCGCCTGAAAGAGAAATTCCACATTCAGTTCACGCAGTTTCTCGTTCATCTTACACCTCGATATGTCCTGCCCGCAGTCCAGTTCATGCAGATGGCGGGGCGTAGTTGGAAAAAGCATCGCCGGTAGGTCATGACCTGCCGGGGCTTCACTTTTTAACGACTTCATTTTAACACTCGAAAGTGTGAAAGTCAACTATTTTATTATGAAAGCAATTGTAAAATCCTCCGGAAAAGGCTCTGATGCAAAATTCTTTGCACAGAATGGCTTTTTATGATACAATAAAGGCAATGTAGCATCTGCCGGCATATCCACCTGTAAAGGAGCGTCCCATGAACCTTTTTACCCGCTTTGATCCCAATGCCTCTGAGGAGCAGCTGATGACTCTGCTCCAGACACCTGGCCTACGGCTGGAACGGATTGTCTCCACCGGTCAGAGCTCCCCACCCGGTTTCTGGTACGACCAGGAGGAGACGGAATGGGTGACCCTGCTGTCAGGAGAAGCCCGGCTGGACACTGAAACCGGTCCGGTCACCCTTCAGCCCGGAGATACCCTGCTGCTCCCTGCCCATTTCCGCCACCGGGTGGACTACACCAGCAAGGAGCCGCCCTGTATCTGGCTCTGTCTCTTTTTTCCGGAGGAATCCCGATGAAGGTGCTGAAGATGCTGGTGGATGCCGATGCCTGCCCGGTGAAGAATATCATTCTACAGGAAGCCCGGCAGCGGAGCATACCGGTGGTTATGGTCATGGACACCGCTCATCAGTATGAAGACGGATACAGCCAGGTGGTAACGGTAGACAAGGGCGCAGACAGCGCTGACTTTCAGATCGTCGCACTGGCCGAGCCAGGAGACATCGTCGTCACCCAGGACTATGGACTGGCAGCGATGGCGTTGGCCCGGGGAGCCGAAGCCCTGCGGCAGGACGGACTTCTCTACCGGGAGGAAATGGATGCCCTGCTTTTTGAGCGGCATCTGAGCCGCAAGCTCCGCCGTGCCGGCGTCCGCACCCATCACAAAAAATCAGAAAACACCGCTGGCAGCTTCGCCCG
>CALXFL010000256.1 GCA_944387515.1 uncultured Clostridia bacterium | reverse complement strand
CAGGCCTCGGTATGGAGCAGCGGACAGCCCGCCCAAAGCTCCCCTTCCCGGATGACGGCATCCCGGGGCAGCCACAGGCTGTGGATGTTGTCTCCATTGTCCACGCCTTCGGCGCAGTACACCACCGGTCCCCGGGTGATAGCCACCCGGCCGGCATTCTCGGTTACCAGCGGGTTGGCTTCTATCCGCTGGGGCGTCATGTCCAGCTCCAGAACCAGGGAAGTCTCTCCTTTGCAGGTCACCCGGGCATAGCCCTTTTCCAGTGCCGGTGTGACAGGTTCCCCATCCTGCCTCAGCTGCCAGCTGGTGCACCAGCCGGGAATCCGCACCATGACCTCCCCGGTGAAGCCGGTGACCGAAATCTCAATCCGGCCATTCTCCGGATACCGGGTTTCCTGCCGCACCTGGATGCCGTCAAAACAAGCTGTCCCCGCCATGAACTGGTGAATGTGGAGGGTGTCGTCGGTGCGGGTATAGAGGGTATCTGCCACAGTGGCCATCATCCTGGCGATGTTGGGCGGGCAGCAGGAGCAGTCAAAGAGCTCCACCCGCTGGGTGATGGGCAGCGGCTCCCGGGTATTTTTCAGGCTCTGGTTACGGTGGAGGAAGGCGGGCTGGATTTCCAGCGGATTCTCATAGAAAAAGGCCCGGCCATCCAGTGAAACACTGCTGAGGAAACCGTTGTAGAGCACCCGCTCGATGACATCGGCATATTTTCTGTCCAGCTCGCAGAGAAGCATCCGCCGGGCAAAGAAAATCAGCGAAATGGCGGCGCAGCTTTCGGAATAGGCCCGCAGATTGGGCAGGTCATAGTCCACCGTGAAGGCCTCACCGGCAGAGGCACTGCCGATGCCGCCGGTAATGTACATTCGCCGCTCCCGGATATTGTCGAAGATGCTGCGGCAGGCTGTAAGCAGCGCTTCATCCTGGTCATACCGGGCCAGGTCGGCCATGGCGCTGTACAGGTAGCAGGCCCGGACCGCGTGTCCCTCCGCTGTCCGCTGCTCCCGCACCGGCAGGTGACTCTGGGCATAGGCGGGCATCATATCGTCATACAGGCCTTCCGGCTGGCAGCCCCGCTGATCGATGAAGAACCGGGCCAGATTCAGGTACCGTTCCTCCCCGGTCTCCTCATAGAGCCGCACCAGCGCCAGTTCGATTTCCGGATGCCCCGGGGTGACAAAGGCGGCGGTCTTCTCGATGACAAAGACCTTCTCAATGTAGTCAGCATAGCGGCAGACGATACCAAGCAGCTTGTCCTTGCCGGTGGCCCGGTGATAAGCTACCGCTGCTTCCATCAGATGTCCGGCGCAATACAGCTCATGATCGGTGCGCCGGGTGAAGCGCTGATCCGGTTCAAACTGCTGAAACCAGGAATTGAGGTAACCACAGGGCTCCTGACAGGCTGCGAGATCCTCCACCAGTCCGTCCACCAGCTCGGTCAGCCGGGTATCGCCGGTTTTATGGATGACATAGGCGGCCGCCTCGATCCATTTGGCCGTATCAGAATCCCAGAAAATATGGGGCTTCGGCTTACCAGGCTTCCAGTTCAGCCGCAGCGCCTCAAAGCGTCCCGACTCTGCAAACCGGTCATACACCGCCGGAATGGTCTGATGGGCGTTGATTTCCTGCCGTTTCTGCCAGAATCCGGGGGAAAGGGTGATCTGTTCAAAGGAAATGTGCCGGGTTTTCATGGAGATACCTCACCTTCTCCGCTTGCAGGGCGGTCATCTTTATGCTATTATTATAGCGGTTCCACCTATAAAAACAAGGCAAAAAAACCACAGAAAGGGTAAGAAAATCCCAGATGCTTACATTGGAAAACGGCGGGCAGCTCTCCTATCTTTCAGCTGGCATCTTCAAGGGGCAAAAGCCCTGGATCCACCAGCGGCGGGTCCTCGATAGCTGGGAAATCATCTTCATGCTGGACGGAGAAGCCGCTCTGTCAGAGGAGGGCCAGCTCTATCTGCTGAAAAAGGGCGATATCCTGCTGCTGGAGCCGGGGCTGGTCCATGAGGGAACCCGGGTCTCTTGGCCGCCGCCGGTCTTTTACTGGATGCACTTCTCTATTTCGGCGCCCCAGTCCATCCGCTTCAAGCAGCTGAATCTGGCAGAAACGGTGCAGGCAGACAACCTCACCTTTTATTTCTCCCAGCTGCTCCACACGGCCAATTCCCCCCACTACACCGCTGCCAGTCCGGATGCCCTGACGCTGCTGATTCTGGAGTATCTCAACGTCTGCGCCCGGACCCGGATTGACCGCAGCGACCGGCTTATCAGCGAAATCACCGAATATGTCCGCACCAACGCCCTCACCGGCCTGACAGTGGAGGCTGTCGCAGCCCGGTATGGCTACAATCCTGACTATCTGTCCGCCCTTTTCCGAGACAAAACCAGCATGGGATTAAAGGAATACATCGCCAGGGTGCGCCTGAATGAAGCCAAAAGCCTGCTGGTTTCCTCCAGCTATTCGGTGAAAGAAATCGCCGCCCAGCTGGGGTTTTCCTCCTCCCAGCACTTCATCAGCTTTTTCAAGTACCACGAGGGCATCAGCCCGCTGAAATATAAAAACCGCAGCAGCAGTACCCACCACAACATCCGCTGAACGCAGAAAGGAGACCTGCAACCAGGTCTCCTTTTCATTTTCCAGCCTTACAGCTGGACAAAATACGGCCCGCAATCCTCCTCATGGGTGTGGACATAGGTCCAGCGGGCCACCGGGTCAAAGAGGTAAAAATCGACCTGGTACATGTGATAGTCCATTTCCAGGTCCTCTGCTCGGAGCTGAGCGGCATTTTCAATGGAAAAGGCCTCCTGTCCGAACTGGAAAAAGAGCAGCAACCTGTCCCGGGGCTGGGCATTGAAGGCCGCCCGGGCTTCGTCTCCTTTGAGGGCAGGCAGCACCTCAAAGCTGAACAGATGCCATCTGTACTGATGGTAATACACCTGTTTTTTCTGTTCGGCTGAGACACCTGCCGCAAAGAGCCGGCTCCACTGGGCGGAAACCCGCTTTTTCCCCACCGGCCGGAAGCGGATGCCCCGCTCCTCCAATTCCCGCAGGTGGCAGGCATGAGCATACTCCATCCGGTGTTCGCTGAAATCGGTCACGGCCTGTTCAATCCGCTCCAACAGAGCCAGCTGAA
>CALXFL010000255.1 GCA_944387515.1 uncultured Clostridia bacterium | reverse complement strand
CTGCCCCAGTGGCAGGAGCTGCTGGCCGAGCTGTCCGCCAAGGATCCCGCCCTCTTTGTCCTGCTTCAGGACTCCACAGCGGTGCGGAGCGGTCAGGTGGTCATCATCCAGTCTCCCAACCCCATGTTGAAAAGCCTGCTGCTCACCGACAACATCGGCGCCCGGCTGGCTGACCTGGTGGAGGAGAAGCTGGGCAGCCGTCACCGGCTGAGAATCGCCAGAAAGGAGCAGACAGAGGCCTTTGCCGCTGCTTCTGCCCTTGATGATATATTACAGAAAGCAACAGCCCAAGAGGTGGAGATCCAGCTCAAGGACTAAAAGAAGGAGGATGCCTGAAAGCAGGTCCCGGCGCACAGACGCCGCTCCTCAGACACCCTCAGGAAAGGAAGGAAACCCCATGAAAGCAAGACTGCCCCAGGGCTATGGCGCCCCCCAGAAAATGAACGCCATGATCAAACAGGCACAGAAGATGCAGGAAGAGATGGAGAAGGCCCAGGAGGAAATCAAGCAGAAGGAATACTCCACCACCGTGGGCGGCGGCGTTGTCGAGATCGTCATGACCGGCGACAAGGTGCTCAAGAGCCTGACCCTCAAGCCCGAGATCGTGGATCCCGAGTCCATCGAGGACCTGCAGGACCTGATCATCAGCGGTGTCAACGAGGTGCTGCGCAAGGTCGAGGAGGAGACCGAGACCAGAATGAACGAGATCTCCGGCGGCCTGAACATCCCCGGCCTGTTCTGATTCATGGCAGGTGGCGTTCCACTTCCCCTGAAAAAGCTCATGGAGCACTTTGCCTCCCTGCCCGGCATCGGGCGGAAGTCCGCCCAGCGGCTGGCCTTCCATCTGCTGGACATCCCGGAGGAGGAGGCCCGCTCCTTTGCAGAAAGCATCCTGGAGGCCCGCAAGGCCATTCACTGCTGCAAGGTCTGCCAGAACTTCACCGACCGGGAGGTCTGTGAGATCTGCGGCTCCGACCAGCGGGATCCGTCGGTCATCTGTGTGGTGGAAAACCCCAAGGATGTGCTGGCCTTTGAGCGGATGCAGGAATATCAGGGGCTTTATCACGTGCTTCACGGCCTCATCTCCCCCCTGGACGGCGTCGGCCCCGATCAGATCCGCATCAAGGAGCTGTTGACCCGTCTCCAGGACACCCGGGTCACCGAAATCATCATGGCCACCAACCCCACCATCGAGGGGGAGGCCACCGCCATGTATATTTCCAAGCTGCTCCTGCCCCTGGGCCTCAAGGTCACCAGACTGGCCTTCGGCATCCCCATCGGCGGCGAGCTGGAATATGCCGATTCGGTCACCCTGGGCAAGGCGCTGGAAAACCGGGTGGACATGGGCTGAAGCCCCTTAACCAGAGAAAGGCGGTGTACTGCGGATGGCTGCGGATAAAAGCGGCGTCAAAATCATCGCCGTCAACCGCAAAGCCCGGCACGATTACTTCGTGCTGGAGACCTTCGAAGCCGGCATTGAGCTGGTGGGCACCGAGGTCAAGGCTCTCCGGCAGGGCGGCGTCAACTTAAAAGACAGCTGGTGCAGCATCGACGAGGGCGAGCTCTTCGTCAAGGGCATGCACATCAGCCCCTATGAAAAGGGCAACATCTTCAACCGGGATCCCTTCCGGGTCCGCCGGCTGCTGATGCACAAGCGGGAAATCATGCGGCTGCTGGGCCGGGTCAAACAGGACGGCCTCACCCTGATTCCTCTTTCCCTGTATTTCAAAAACAGCCGGGTCAAGCTGGAGATGGGCCTCTGCCGGGGCAAGCAGCTCCACGACAAACGGCAGGACATGGCCCGCCGGGATGCCAAACGGGAGATCGACCGGGCAATGAAACAGCGGCAGCGCTGAGGTGACGAATATGCAGGTACTCAATCTGGAACTGGAACTGGATTATCAGGCAGCGGGGCTGAAAGTCCCCGAAAAACGTCCGGCCTTCACCGGGTATATCCTCCGCAGCAACGGGGAATACTGCCCCAAGCGGCCGGCAGTGCTCATCTGTCCGGGCGGCGGGTATGCCTTTACCTCCGACCGGGAGGCCACCCCCATCGCCATGGCTTTCCTGGCGGCGGGCATCGACGCCTTTGTGCTCCGGTACACCTGTGCGCCGGAAGCGGGCTTCCCCACTCAGTTGGTGGAGGCGGCTGCTGCCATGCGGCAGATCCGCAGCCACGCCGAGGAGTGGGAGCTGGACGAAAGCCGGATCGCCATCTGCGGCTTTTCCGCCGGTGGACACCTGGCTGCCAGCCTGGGTGTCTTCTGGAACAGCGACCTCCTGAAGGAACGGGGACTGGGCGGCAGCTGCTGCCAGCCTGACGGCATGGTGCTCTGCTATCCCGTCATCACCAGCGGCCCCCATGCTCATCGGGGCTCCTTCCACAATCTGCTGATGGAGCAGGAGACGCCTGACATGCTGGCCCTGACCTCTCTCGAGAATCAGGTCACGGCGGACACCCCGCCGGCCTTCCTCTGGCACACCTGGACCGACGATGCCGTGCCGGTGCAGAACACCCTGCTGTTTGCTTCGGCTCTGGCCGACAAGAGCATCCCTGCAGAGGTGCATATTTATCCCAGAGGCGGGCATGGTCTCAGCCTGGCCAACGAGCTGGTCTGCGGTCCCGAGGGCATCCTCCCGGAGGTTCAGGACTGGATCCGGCTGGCGACGGCCTGGGTCAAAAATCTTCAGAAATAACATTGCCGGATTTTCGGTTTGCGGCGAAAGCCGCCCCATGGGGGCGTAAAGGTTTCGACGGGGACTTGGAAGTTCAGTAAGCGGGTAGAGCGGGCGAAGGCTCTTTAATCGTCGCACCTAAATTAAACGCTAAATCTAATACTAGAACCTTAGCTTTCGCTGCCTGATTATAGGCGGCAGCCTGCGCAGGTCAGCACCACGGGTCCTGCCAGGTCCAATGAGTGGTCAACGTCTCGGAAAAGTTTCCCGGTTTCTCTGACGTATTAGGGAATACCCTGCCGGTCAGCCTGACGGCTGGCGGGCCGGCGGGGGAATTTTAATAGGCCGTCTGCACCCGGAGAAAGCTGAGTGGATAGGTTTTCGGACGCGGGTTCGATTCCCGCCGCCTCCACCAAAGCTGCACACCCATTCTGATACCACAGCGTGTCGGAGGGGTGTGCAATTTTTTTGCACAAAGTCCTTTTTTGCGGGCTTTCCGGATACTCTTCAACGATAA
>CALXFL010000254.1 GCA_944387515.1 uncultured Clostridia bacterium | reverse complement strand
GATGCCAGGATGACACAGGCAGCACACTGGTCAGAGAACTGGATATCCAGCTCGCCCAGTCTCTCTTCATGGATGGCTTCCATGATCTCAAAGAGATCGGTTTTCAGCAGGGGCAGCACCACCTGGGTTTCAGGATCGCCGAAGCGGCAGTTGTACTCAATGACCTTGGGGCCGTTCTTGGTAATCATCAGGCCGAAGTACAGGCAGCCCTTGAAGGGACGGCCCTCTGCCTTCATGGCTTCCATGGTGGGGAGGAAGATCTCCTCCATGCAGCGCTGGGCAATCTCGGGGGTGTAGTAGGGGTTGGGGGCGATGGTGCCCATACCGCCAGTGTTGAGGCCTTGATCGTTGTCCAGTGCCCGCTTGTGGTCCTTGGAAGAAATCATCGGAACCAGGGTCTTGCCATCGGTGAAGGAGAGCACCGATACCTCGGGGCCTTCCAGAAATTCCTCGATGACCACATGGCTGCCGGAGGCGCCGAAGATGTGGTCGCTCATCATGGCGTGGACGGCGTCCAGCGCTTCCTTTTCATTCTGGGCGATGATAACGCCCTTGCCCAGTGCCAGACCGTCAGCCTTGATGACGGTGGGGTAGCTGTTCTGGGCCTTCAGATAGGCGACAGCGGCTTCCTCGTCATCAAAGGTCTCGTAAACGGCGGTGGGAATGCCGTATTTCTTCATCAGGCCCTTGCTGAAGACCTTGCTGCCTTCGATGATGGCAGCAGCCTTGTTGGGGCCAAAGGTGGGGATGCCGGCCTCTTCCATGGCATCCACCATACCCAGCACCAGGGGATCATCCGGCGCAACCACCACAAAATCCATGGCAGCGGCCTTGGCGTATTCCACCATGGCGGGGATGTCAGTAGCCTTGATGGCTACCGGGGTGGCAACGGCACTCATGCCGCCATTGCCGGGGGCTACATATACTTCGGTCACTTTGGGGCTTTCCAGCAGCTTGAGCACCAGGGCGTGTTCCCGTCCGCCGGAACCTACAACTAAAACTTTCATGGATCGTCAAAGACTCCTTTTCTCTCTTAATGGTGGAACAGCCGCATACCGGTGAAGGCCATGGCGATGCCGTATTTGTCGCAGGTTTCGATGACGTTGTCGTCACGGATGGAGCCGCCGGGCTGTGCAATGTACAGAACGCCGCTCTTGTGAGCCCGCTCGATGTTGTCGCCGAAGGGGAAGAAGGCGTCAGAGCCCAGGGAAACGCCGGTCAGGGTATCCAGCCAGGCGCGCTTCTCCTCCCGGGTCAGGGGCTCGGGCTTCACGTCAAAGAACTGCTCCCAGATGCCGTCAGCCAGCACATCCATATAGTCGTCAGAGATATAAACGTCGATGGTGTTGTCCCGGTCAGCCCGGCGGATGCCCTTCTTGAAGGGGAGTGCCAGGACGCGGGGATGCTGCCGCAGGAACCAGAAATCTGCCTTGTTGCCAGCCAGACGGGTGCAGTGTACCCGGGACTGCTGTCCGGCGCCGATGCCGATGGCCTGGCCGTCCTTGACATAGCAGACCGAGTTGGACTGGGTGTATTTCAGGGTAATCAGTGCCACAATCAGGTCCCGGCGTGCCTCGTCGGGGATTTCCTTGATGGCGGTGGGGAACTCCTGAAGGAGGGAGTTGTCGATTTTGAAGTTGTTGCGGCCCTGCTCAAAGGTGATGCCGAAGACGTCCTTCTGCTCAATGGGGGCGGGCTGGTAATTGGGGTCAATGCGGACCACATTGTAATTGCCTTTGCGCTTGCCGCGGAGGATTTCCAGCGCCTCGTCGGTGTAGCCGGGAGCGATGATGCCGTCGGATACCTCTCTGGCGATGAGGCGGGCGGTGGCGGCGTCGCAGGTGTCGGACAGGGCAATCCAGTCGCCGTAGGAAGACATCCGGTCAGCGCCTCTGGCTCTGGCATAGGCGGTGGCCATGGGAGTCAGCTCCATGTCGTCCACAAAGTAGATCTTTTTCAGCACATCGTCCAGCGGGATAGCCAGCGCAGCGCCGGCGGGGGAGACGTGCTTGAAGGAAGCGGCAGCGGGAAGGCCAGTAGCCTCCTTCAGCTCCTTGACCAGCTGCCAGCTGTTGAAGGCGTCCAGGAAGTTAATGTAGCCGGGGCGTCCGCAGAGCACCTCGATGGGCAGCTCGCCCTCTTTCATAAAGATCCGGGAGGGTTTCTGATTGGGGTTACAGCCGTATTTCAGTTCCAGTTCCTGCATGGGGGTCCATCCTTTCTGTATGTAAGGGTTACTGATGCTTGTTGATGATCCGTTCCTGGCGCTCGCCGGTTTCCAGATCGATGAAGCAGGTGTACAGGGAAACCTTGTTGTCCGGATTCAGGTTGTCCCAGAGGGCGTTGGTGAAGCAGTTGATGCAGGCGTAATCCAGCGCCACAGCCTTGGGTTCTCCGGTAAAGGAGGGGATGGGATCGCCGTCATGGTCATAGGTGTGGATGAAATGGCCCTGACCGGCGATGGGGGCGTCGTATTCAAAGAAGAAGCGGTGGTTGCAGCTGGGGTCACCGTCGGCACTCTTGAGAATGGAGAGGCAGTAGGCGCCGTTTTTCTCCACCACGCCAGAGATGCGGGGGGTGTAGTTGGGGCCGTCGGGCTCGTAGCAGCGGGTGCGCAGGGCTTCAATGTAACTTCTGCCTGCCACCAGGCCGTCCCGGATGGTATCGGTCTGGTCACCGTTGGTGACGATGATCTGATCGCCGCAGACCCGCACCGGATGGTAGATAATCAGGCTGGGATCCACCATCTTGGAGGGGTCGAAGGCCTCGGTGCGGATGCCGTCCGGCTCCTTGACAAAGACACGGTTGCGGCTGTTTTCGCTGCGGCCCATGATGAAGTAGCCGATGACGGCGTGCTTGCCGTCAGCCGAGCGGCCCAGTACGATGCCGCGGCCAGGGTAGGTATTGCCCTGCAATTCTTTCGCCAGATCCAACATGATATTTCCTCCTTGGAAGTCGCTCCGCCAAAGCGGATGGTCAAATAAAAAAGGGCAACCTTAATAAAAGGCTGCCCAGACGGTCGGCAAAATACTTTCTGTGCTCCATTGTGGTAAGCTCCACAAATCCGTCAGTCACACAGAAATTTCCAGAATCAGTATAGCAAACCGGCGGGGGCCTGTCAATATGGCCATGGATTTTATCAGGCCATGACCTTTGCAATGCCGTCGGTGACGGTGATCTTTCCCTGACAGAACAGGGAGACAGCCCGGGGCAG
>CALXFL010000253.1 GCA_944387515.1 uncultured Clostridia bacterium | reverse complement strand
GGCCTGACCCTCCAGGGCGACCCCACCGCTGCCGTCAGCATTGAGAAGCTCTGCGACGCCATCGGCATCAAGCGGGTGCGGGTGGTAGACCCCTACGACCTGAAGGCCACCATGGCTGCCGTCAAGGAGGAGTTGGCTGTGGCTGAACCGTCGGTCATCATCAGCCGCCGGCCCTGCGCCCTCTTGAAGAACGTCAAGCACCAGCCCCCGCTGGTCATCAACCGGGATAAGTGCCGGGGCTGCAAGGCCTGTCTGAACCTGGGCTGTCCCGCCATCAGCGTCCAGAACGGCAAGGCTGTCATTGACAACACCCTCTGTGTCGGCTGCGGCCTTTGCGGTGATCTTTGCGGCTTCGGCGCCATTGGCAGATAAGGAGGGGTTTTCGATGAACAAGAACATTATGATTGTAGGCGTGGGCGGCCAGGGCAGCTTGCTTGCCAGCAAGCTGCTGGGCCATGTGGTCATGGAGGCCGGCTACGACGTAAAGGTTTCCGAGGTCCACGGCATGGCCCAGCGGGGCGGCTCGGTGGTCACCTATGTAAAGTTTTCCGATGAAAAGGTCTGGTCCCCGGTCATCAATGAGGGAGAGGCCGACCTGATCATCTCCTTTGAACTGCTGGAGGGAGCGAGATACCTCCAGTACCTGAAACCGGATGGACGGCTGGTGGTCAACGACCAGAAGATTTCTCCCATGCCGGTCATCACCGGTGCAGCCAGCTACCCGGAGGACATCCCCGGCAAGATTGCCGCCATGGGCATCAATGCCACCGTGGTGGACGCCCTCGCCCTGGCGGAGGAGGCCGGTTCGGCCAAGGCCACCAACGTGGTGCTGATGGGCGTGGCATCCCAGTCCATGCCCTTCCCGGTGGAGAGCTGGGAGGCGGCCATTGAGGCCCTGGTGCCCCAGAAATTCCTGGAGCTGAACCACAAGGCTTTCCAGCTGGGCCGGGCCCACACCTGACAGATCGCCTGAAGGCAGAGAGGAGCGGTTTCCATGACCATCAAGCAGCTTTCGATTTTTGTGGAGAACAAGCCGGGAAGACTGGCGGAGATCACCGAGATGCTGGCCCGGGAAGGAGTGGACATCCGGGCGGTCTGCGTGTCGGATACCCGGGAGTTCGGAATTCTGCGGCTGATCGTCAGTGACCCGGAGGCGGCAGCAGAGAAGCTGCGGGATTACCATTGCACCTTCTCGCTGACCGATGTGTTGGTGCTGCGGATTGACGACCAGCCCGGCGGACTGGCGGCGCCCATGCGGATCCTGTCGGACCAGGGCATCAGCGTGGAGTATATGTACGCCTTTGTCTCCAAGGGGAACACCGGGGCTTACATCATCTTCCGGGTGGAGGAGCCGGAGAAGGCGACTGCGCTGCTTACAGGCGCGGGCATCTCGCTGGCGACCCAGGAGGAGATCAAGAATCTGTAAAAGAGAGGGCCGGGGAAAACACCCCGGCCTTTGTATTACGGAGAGCTAAGGAAGATGTTCCGCCACCGATGACGCAGCCCCAGCGATGGTGACGTACCGCCGGAATATTTTCCTTGAAACAGGTTTGAGGCCGGGGGATTTCGTCTTCCCCGGCCTTTCCTACGCCTCTTCCGGTGCTTCGCCGGTTTGCCTCAGCTGCCGCAGTCCCAACGCCAGCAGCTCTTCCTCCATCTGGGCCGGAACCGGCGCCCAAAGGGCAGCAAGTGCCTGCCGGGTCGCTGCCGCTGAAGCTGCCGCCCTGGCGCTTTCTGCCAGCAGCGCTGCTGCCATCCGCCGCAGTAGCCGCATCCGCTGCCGGTACCGTTCCAGCTCCCCCTCGGGGGCAAAGCGCCCGGCGTGGATGGCCCGCTGCCGGTCGGGCAGCCCTGGCAGGGGACAGAGGGGCGTGTGGGTTACCAGGCAGAGCCGCCGGTCCGGCAGAATCAGCGCCTCCACCTCCCGGGGAAACAGCGGGGACGGACAAGTGATGAGCCGCTCCCCCCGGTCCTTCAGTCGCTGCCGCAGCAGCCCCAGCATCACCGGCGCCACGCCGCCCCAGGGATCCTCGATCAGAATGGCCCGGTCGGTAAGGGCAGGCAGTGTGGAGGTGGGACAACGCAGCCCCTGAGGGGTCATGGCGGTGAGAAACCGCATCGTCTCTCCGCCGGGGGAGTGGGGGGTGGCTTCCCGGCGGGAGAGATTTTCCACCGCCTTCTGGAGCTTCTCCTTTTGCAGGACCTCCCGCTGGAGCCGCCGGTTTTCGGCCAGCAGTGAAACCGCTGCCGCCATCAGGCGGGCGGTGCGCCGCTCCTCCCGGCGCTCTTTTTTGCAGAGTACCGTCATCGTTTCCCGCTGCTCCCCTGGCAGTGGGAAAAGGGGACGGGGCTGCTGTTCACAGACGCCCAGCATCAGTCCGGGGGGCGGTGTCTTCCGGGTGCAGTAGACCCGAAGCCCTGGCGCCATCAGTCCCGCCAGCCGCTCCGGCTCATCGGGATCCAACAGCCGCTGGCTGCCCAGGGGCGACGCCTGCTCCCAGAGTCCGGCCAGCCAGCCCTGTCCCCCCGGCCAGGGCAGCAGCGTCAGGGTGTTTTCCTCCCCGGCGGTCAGCTGGGACCAAAGCAGGATCCGCCCGGCCGGGGTGGGGGTTTCCAGAAAAAACGCCGGGGCGCTCACTGGATGTTTCATGGGAATCCCTCCATTCTGGGGACGGACGCCTTCCGGGAATTCAGCCTCAGGATGGATGATTTCCCCCAAAAAGCAGCTGCGCTTTTGCCCTGAGAGGGCCGACGCCGCCCTTTTTCCATGATATTCGGAAGGAGAAAAAAGGGTCCCAATCCGGTTTTGGCGGGGTGCCCAAAGCAGCCGGATTCCACTCATGGGGTTTTGTCAGAGGGAACATTGACAGGGGCGGAAATTTTGTCTATACTGTTACCATCAGGAGTTACAGTAAAGCGGAAAAGTGGTTGTCATATCCTGTCGGAAGCGGGGGATACCGCCGCGTTGACCGCCTGTACGGAGAAGGAGGAATGATGGATGGAACAGCTTCTGGAGAAACTGCTCACCGCCGCCCGGCAGGACGAGTCCCTGCGCCAGGCGCTGCTCGACAGCCGGACATCCCCAGAGCCGGTGGTGACCTTCTGTGAGACCGCTACCCGGGCCGGATTTGCCATGACAGCAGGGGAGCTGCTGGCATCGGGGGAGACCTACGCCGACAACCTGCTCAAAAGCTGCAACGGCGGCGCAGAGTACCCCATTGAAGGATGGGAGGATGCCTACGAGATGTTTCTGGCTGCCCTGCTCTGATGGGGTTTTTCGT
>CALXFL010000252.1 GCA_944387515.1 uncultured Clostridia bacterium | reverse complement strand
CGGAGTGGCCGTTTGGGTGGGCTGGGCTGCCGGAGCAGACGGACGGACAGCCTGCTGCACCGGCCGGATCTGGGCCTCAGGGGCCGCAGCCCGCAGCTGCTGAAGCAGGGCCTCAATCTCCCCGTCTCCCATGGGAACCGAAGGCGGAGCCGTCTTTTTGCTCTGCAAAAAGACCCGGGTGGGCAGCTCCTGACCCGAAGCCGGATCGATGCCGGGGGACCGCCGCTTGTCCAGCAATCCCTGTACCAGTGCATCCACCTGAGGATCACCGGTGGAGGTGCCGGTCATGCCCTTTACCTCCTGCAAAATCTGTTCCAGACTGGGATCTTTTGCCATGTGCCCACCTCCTTTCTGTCTTCATGACGTCTCATTTTTTGGGAGAAACGGCTGTCAGCCCCAGCCGCTGGCGGGCCACCTCATACATGACGATTCCTCCCGCCACCGAGGCGTTGAGGGAGGTAATCTGTCCCTGCATGGGAAGAGTCACAATCACGTCGCATTTTTCCTTGAGCAGCCGGTTCATCCCCCGGCCCTCCGAGCCGACAATCAGCGCCACACCGCCGGAGAAATCGGTCTGGCACCAGGGCTGGCCTTCCATGTCGCAGCCATACACCCAGATATTCTGCTTTTTCAGCTCCTCCACCGCCGAAGCCAGGTTGGCCACCCGGGCCACCGGCAGATGGGCTGCCGCACCGGCAGAAGCCTTGAACACCGCTGCCGTCAGGCTGACGCCCCGCCGTTTGGGGATAATCAGGCCATGGGCGCCGGCTGTCTCAGCTGTCCGGATCAGGGCTCCCAGGTTGTGGGGATCCTCGATCTCATCGGCGATGATGACAAAGGGCTGCTCGCCCTTCTGGGCAGCGGCGTCCAGAATGTCCGCCACCTCCACATAGGGGACGGCAGACAGGGTCAGCACCACGCCCTGATGATTCAAACCGGGGGCCATCATGTCCAGCCGCTCCATCGAGACCTCCTTCACCGGGCATCCGGCCTCCTTGGCAGCGGCAGCGATCTTGCCGATGCTGCCGGTCTGGCCCGGTGCAAGATAAAGGGTGTCGGGCTGCTGGGACTTGAGCGCCTCCAGCACGGCATTGCGGCCTGCTACCAGATTTTCCCATCCGGCAGCGCTTTCCTGCTGGCCTGCACCATGTCCGGAACGGGGAGCGCCTCCATGAGGACGCTGGGAACGGAATCGATTGTCTCCACCATTGCGGCCCTGCCGTCCGCTGCGATTGTTCTTCTGCATACTGATCCTGCCTTTCTTGTTGACCATCCGGTGATAAAAGTAGTGTTGGCGGGTGCTGTCAGCACCCCAATCTATTCTGAACCGTTCTGCCAGCCTATCCACCGGCAGAACTGCATGAGGTTATCCTGTCTTCTGAACAAAACGGCAGGCTCTGGGGCTGCTTCAAAGCGCCCCAATCAGGACCCCGCAGCGGTTTATTCAGTAAACAGTATTATATCATAATACGACTCTGAATACAACCAAAAGGCAGTTTCCGCTATTTTTCCATTGAAAAGAACAAATTTCAGCGAAATGTGAAAAATGCCGTTGTCAGATTGTGCAATCACACAAAAGTGTTTTTCTACGAAGTCCAGGGCTGGAAATCTTTTACCCTACCTATTATAATATGGTTAGGGAATTTTATGATGTAAGGGGCGTTTTGCGTGTTCAGGGTATTTACTGGCATAGGGTGTCTGCTCACCTGTTGTTCGATTCTGCTGTCCCCGATGATGGCGGTAGCCCAGACGGAATCCGCTCTGTCTGAGCCGGAGCAGATCAGCATCTCGGTCAGCATCTTTGAAAACCTGGAGCACCGGTATCTGGCCGGTCCTCTTTCCCTCTTCTGCCCGGCGGACACGGGCCCGGAAGATGTACTGGATATCCTCTGCGACTACGCCTATCTGGACAGCTACCGGCTGGAGGAGGGCGCCGTGACCTCGGTGACGGTGCGGGGAAACATCTATGAAAACGATGAAGACGGCAACCAGTGGCAGCTCACCATCAACGGCCAGCTGCCGGATCAGGCCCTGCTGGATGCCTATGCGGGCGGCGAGACCGTCCTGCAGGACGGGGACAGCCTGGAATGGTTCTACAAGGTGGATGAGGACCACCAGCCGGTGATCCGCTCCAGCGATGGATACCTGAACTGGTCGGCCCGCGCCCTCCAGAACGATCTCTGGCAAAACAGCTACAATGACTTTCTCAACCGGGCGTGCAGCTGGCTGCGCACCAACACCCAGGACAGCGATACCCTCTACACCCTGGGCAGCGCCGGCATTTCGGTGGAGCATAAATACCTGACCAGTGTGCTTCGGGAAATTGTGGACAGCGATGCAGAAAATCCCCGGGCATTGGCCGTGGGAATCCTGGCGGTGAGCTTCTGCGGCATCTCGGCCACCAATGTCTCTGGCCGCAACTTTGTGGAGCAGCTGGAAAACTGTCCCGATGTGGTGCGGACAGATGCTGCACTGGCGCTGATCGCTGCCGACTGCAACGCCTACCCGCTGACAGAGGGCGCGACCAACGACCGAAGTGCGCTGATCAATGTCATGCTGGCGGCCCAGAACGCTGACGGCTCCTTCCCCAATGCAGAGGATGTGGACACACCGGCTGCCACGGCGCTGTTCCTGACGGCGCTGGCTCCCTATGGCACCGATCAGACGGTGCGGGATGCCGTGGACAAAGGCCTTGCCTATCTGTCCGGCCAGCTGGATGCCGCCGGGGGATACCGGAACGAGGATGGCACACTGTCCACCACCACTACCGCCTCTGTCATCACGGCGCTGAGCAGCCTGGGTGTCCGGCTGGATGATCCCCGCTTTCTGAAGGGAGACCAAAACCTGCTGGAAATCATGCTTCAGACCCAGCTGGACAGCGGCGGATTTGCCGAAGGCAACGGGGACACCCCTTCCCCGGAAGCCACCCGCAGCGCCATTCTGGCCATGGTTTCCCAGAAGGTCAGCGGAAACCCCTACCTGCTGCGTACCCCTGTCACCGGAGAGGGCACTCCTCTGCTGGACAGCTCTGAGCCGGTGTCGGAGGAGGCTGTCTCAGCGGTAAGTGAGCCGGAAGAAAAGGCAGAGCCTGAGGATTTCCTCATCGGTGCGGCCGGATTGGCTGTCGGTTTGCTGCTGGGCGGCATCGTGCTGGTGGTGGTCATCCGGATCATGAAAAAGGCCTCCAAAGAGTAAAAATAAGAATGTGAGGACGTTTCTTTCGGGAAACGTCCTCAGCTTGTAGAAAAACCTGTTTTTCAGAAAAAGTTGCACAAAAGGCAGAACAACTCACGACACAAAAAATTAAAAG
>CALXFL010000251.1 GCA_944387515.1 uncultured Clostridia bacterium | reverse complement strand
GCTGCCATCGGCAGCTGTATCAGCGAATACCTGCTCCATCAGGGGGAGACCGACCTGCGCCGCCGTCTCTTTGAGGAGGAAAAGGCCTTCCGGGAGGAGCCGGCCTTTCTGCTTTATTCGGCTGACCTGTCGGGCATCCAGCGGTTCATCTACACCGTTTCGGATGCGGGAGCGCTGCGCTCCCTGCGCAGCCGCTCCTTCTTTCTGGGGCTGCTCATGGAGCACTATCTGGATGAGCTGCTCCGGGGCTGCGGCCTGAGCCGGGCAAACCTGCTGTACAGCGGCGGCGGACACTGCTACCTGCTGCTGCCCAACACCCCGGCGGTGATCCAGCTTCTGAAGGACTTCAACCTGAAGTTCAACGATTACCTGCTGGACCAGTACGGCGCCAGCCTCTTTTTGGCCCACGGCTGGACGGCCTGCTGTGGCAACGACCTCATCAACCACCCGGCAGAGCAGGCCCCCTACAAGGAGATGTTCCGGCGGGTGTCGTCGGCCATCTCCGCTCACAAGATGCACCGGTATACTGCCCAGCAGCTGCTGCGGCTGAGCCGCCGGGAGGAGGGCGGCGGACAGCGGGAGTGCCGCATCTGTGGACGCACCGACCGGCTGGATGGAGATCTTTGTGTCCATTGCCGCCAGTTTGTGGACCTTTCTGCTTTTATTCAGCGGCAGGATGTCTATCTGGTTACCACGGCTGACCCGGGGGACGCCAACTTTTCCCTGCCTGCGCTGGAAGGGGAGGCCTTTTTTACCTTTACCGATGAAAAAACAGCCCGCACCCGCCTGAAGACGGGCGTACCGGTGCTGCGTGTCTATACCAAAAACAAAAGCTGTACCGGGTTCCAGTACGGCACAAGGATTTATGTAGGGGACTATGCTGCCGACAACCTGATGGACCGGCTGGCAGATCAGTCCGAGGGCATCCGGCGGATTGCGGTCTGCCGGATGGATGTGGACAACCTGGGTCAGGCCTTTGTGGCTGGCTTTGAGCAGGGAGACGCTGACCCGATCCGGCGGTACCGCTATGTCACCCTTTCCCGGACGGCGGCCTTTTCCCGGCAGATGTCCCTGTTTTTCCAGCTCTATGTCAACGACCTTCTCTCGGGACGGTTTGAGGAGCAGACGGCGTTGGCGGTCTCTATTGTCTATTCCGGCGGGGACGATGTCTTTCTGGTGGGGGCCTGGAACGATGTCATCACGGCGGCCAACCGGATTCAGTCGGCCTTTACCCGTTTTACCTGTGGTGCGCTGACCATCAGCGGCGGTATTGGGCTGTTTGATGAGCATTTTCCCATCCGAGCTGCGGCAGCCGAGACCGCCCGGCTGGAGGATCGGGCCAAGGACGAGCCGGGCAAGAATGCCCTTTCCCTCTTTGACCCCCGGGAAAGCCATACTTATTCCTGGACGGTGTTCCGGGAGAAGATTCTGGAACAGAAGGAGGCTGCCTTGCAGCGCTTCTTTGACGAAGAGGAAGAGCGGGGCAACGCCTTCCTCTATCAGCTGATGGCGCTGCTGCGCCAGGCCCAGGAGCCGGGCGGCCGGATCAATTTGGCTCGGTATGCCTATCTGCTGGCCCGGCTAGAACCCAGGAGAAATACACCGGCCTTTGAGCGGTACCGGGTTTTTGCCGGTCAGATGTATGACTGGGCGCTGGATCCGGTGTCCAGAGGACAGCTGATTACCGCCATTTATCTCTACGTTTATCGGAACAGGAGGGTCGAGCATGATCCAGAAAAATGACAGATACAGCGCCCCCTATCAGGGAGGACGCCAGGGCGGCACCCGGGGCGGCTCTTATCAGGGCGGTCAGCGGGGAAATGGCCCGCAGAATGGTCCACGGGGAGGCCGGGACTATGCACCTCCCGAGCCTATCAAGCCGCTGCCCATGCCGGCAGATTATCTGGAAAAGGCAGAAGAATTGATGCGGGAACATTACCAGCTTATCACCACCAGCAAGCTGCGCCGGTTGTTCAGTCTGGTCATGGAGGTCTACAATGAGGAAACCCTCCGCAAGGAGGAGACTCTCTCTGCTGACAGCATTGCCGCCCTTGGCCTGATGCGGATCCGGTTTGCCTATGAGTGCGGCCGGGATGAAAGGGTAAAGAGATTCGTGGAAACCGCCGGGTTGCTTTCCTATTTAAAAGGATTGGGCAGCAGCCGGACTGGCTTCATCGATTTTGCACGATATATGGAGGCCCTGGTGGCCTACCATCGATTCTTTGGCGGAAGGGAGAACTGAGCGATGGCTGGAAAACTGCTGATTGAATGCGACCTGGTGACCATCACTGGCATGCATATTGGAGGAACGGACACTTTTTCGGCCATTGGAGCGGTGGACAGCCCGGTCATCCGGGACGCCCGCACCGGACGTCCCATTGTGCCCGGCAGCAGCCTGAAGGGCAAGCTACGGTCCCTGCTGGCTCGCAGCCTGTCCGGCAGTTTGGAAAAGCTGCCGGACTTCAACGACGATGACGCCGGCATCAAGCGGCTGTTCGGCAGCTCCCAGCCAGTTCAGGCTGCCAGAGCCCAGTTTGCCGACTGCTTCATCGTCAATTACGAGGATATGAAGCAGGTGGGTCTCACCGAGGTAAAGAGCGAAAATGCCATCTCTCGTGTCAATTCGGTGGCCAATCCCCGGCAGATCGAGCGGGTGGTGCCGGGGGTCCGGTTCGGTGTGCGGATCACCTACAATGTCGCCGATGACTGTCAGACCCGGGAGGATCTGGGCTTGCTGGCCCGGGGAATGAAGCTGCTGCAGATGGATTACCTGGGCGGCCATGGCTCCCGGGGAAGCGGCCGGGTGAGCTTCCGGAATTTCAGGGTGACGGATGAAAACAATCAGGAGCAGGCTGACCTTGCAGAGATTTTCCAGGCGGTGAGTGGGTATGAATTATTTCCTGATCAGGTTGACCTTTGATACAGCGGTGCATTTCGGGCCGTCGGATACGGCTCAGTCCCTTTCTGTGTCGGAGGACCATCTCTATGCGGATACCGTCTTCTCGGCCCTTTGCCATACAGCATTGGTATTAGATGGGGAGAAGGGCGTGGCGCAGCTCTGCGATTGGGTCCGGGAGGGGCAGCTGCTTCTGTCGGATACCATGCCCTGGCGGGGGGAGGATTGCTTCCTGCCGAAACCCTTTGTCCTCTCCCAGAGCAAACGGGAGTTGCCCACCACCCACCAGAAGGCCATGAAGAAGCTGACCTGGATTCCGGTGCGCAGCTTTGCGGCCTTTTCTGATTCGGTTCATGGGGGCGTACCCTTTGACCCGTCGGCTCAGGGAGGCGCCTTTGGCTTTGCAGTGGAGCAGATGCGGGCAGCCGTTTCAGAGGGAGCCGATGC
>CALXFL010000250.1 GCA_944387515.1 uncultured Clostridia bacterium | reverse complement strand
GGGTGGACAGCGGGGATGCTTCCCTGCTGCTGCTGCGGGAGTGCGCCAAGCGGGCCCAGACCGTGCTGGTCTGGCGGTTGGGTGAGGCGGGCGAAAAGGCCAGCTGCACCGACAGCGGCCTGACCGTCACCGCCCTCTATGGCGGCGAGGGCGGCAACGCCATCACCGTCAAGATTATCGAGGAGGAGGAAGCCTTCCTGGTGGAGACCTGGCTGGGCACCGCCCTGATGGACAGCCAGCGGGTGGGGGCCATCGACGACCTCACGGCCAACGCCCTGGTCACCTTCTCGGGTACCGGTCCCCTCACCGCCCATGCCGGACTGGTGCTGGCCGGAGGCACGACTCCCGAAGGCAGCAACGCCGATTACGACGGCTTCCTGACGGCGGCCGCCCTGGCCGACTTTGAGACCATGGCCCTGCCCACCACCGAGAGCGAGGTACAGCAGAAGGTTATCCAGTTCGTCCGCCGGATGCGGGAGGACGAGGGCAAGAAAATTCAGGCGGTACTGCCCCAGTGTAACGCCGACTATGAGGGCATTATCTCGGTGAGAAACGGCGTCATCCTGGAGGACGGCACCGTCATCGACAAGGCCGCCGCTACCGCCTACCTGGCGGGCATGACTGCCGGGGCGCAGGTCAACCAGTCCTGTACCTACGACAAGTACGACGGGGCAGTGGACGTGGATGAACGGCTGCTGGACAGCGAGATCATCGACGCTTTGAAGGCCGGACACATGGTGCTGACGCCCCGCACCGACCGGGTCATCATCGAGCAGGACCAGAACAGCCTGGTGAGCTTCACCCCTGAAAAAACCCGGGTGTTTGCCAAGAACCGCACCCTGCGGGTGCTGGACCAGCTGGCACGGGACATTCAGGACATCTTCGAGCGATATTACCTGGGCAAGGCCACCAACAACGCCGACGGCCGCCGTCTCTACCAGGGCGAGCTGCTCAGCTACCTGCGGCAGCTGGCCGAAATGTCGGCCATTGAGGAGCCGGAAAACACCGACGTCACCGTCTCCCCCGGCGAGGATGCCGATACCGTGGTGGTGGAGATGCTGGTGCAGCCGGTGGACAGCATGGAAAAACTCTATCTGACCGTAACGGTCGCATAAGGAAAGGCGGGATTCGATGGCAAAACTGGAGGCAGGCAGCCTGGTCAGCGGCCAGGAGGGCAGAGCCTATCTGAAGGTGGACGGACAGAATCAGGAGCTGATGTACCTGCGGGAAATCACTGCTACGGTGCAGAAGCGCAAGACAGCCGTCCGCACCCTGGGCCACCGGGGGGAACAGTACCGGGCGGCAGGTTACAGCGGCAAGGGAACCATGCGGGCTTACTATGTGAGCAGCCTGTTCCGGAGCCTGATGCTGGACTACATGAAGACGGGCGTGGACACGGCCTTTGACATTCTGGTGGTCAACGACGACCCCCAGAGCGGGCTGGGCAGCCAGTCGGTGCTGCTGAAAAACTGCAACCTGGATCAGGTGGTGCTGGCAAGGCTCGACGTGGACGCGGACTTTCTCGACGAGGAGCTGACGTTCACCTTTGAGGATGCGGACCTGCTGGACAGCTTCGCATAAAGCAAAACATTCGTTCTGGCGGCTTGTTCCCATAAAGGGCAGGCCGCCGGTATCGAACATTCATTTTCAATGGCCGCCTGGCGGCAGAAGGAGGTTTCATGGACCTTTCCGCTTTTCTCAAACAACACACCCTCCCTCCCCACGAGGAGTCCCTCGTCCTCTCCGACCGGTTCCTGGGTCCCGACGGCCAGCCGGTGGCCTTCCGCCTCTCCGGCATCTCCGAGGAGGAGAGCGCCACCCTTCGCCAGTCCTGCCGCCGCCGCTCCCAGGACGGTCTCGAGCCTACCCTCGACCGGGAACGTTACCTCCGCAAGCTGGCTGCCGCCTGCGTCCGCTTCCCCGATCTGCGGGACGCCGCCCTTCAGCAGTCCTGGGGGGTTCTGGGCGAGGAAGCCCTTCTGGGCAAGATGCTCACCGCCGGTGAGTTCGCCCGGCTTCTGGAGGCCGCCCAGCGTGTCTGCGGCTTCAGCGATCCGGAGGCGCAGAAACAGGCGTTAAAAAAAGCATCCGCCGGGGAGACGGCCAACTGAACCTGGCCTTCTGGCTCTTTTGCCGCCATGGGATTCTCCCGTCCCAGCTGGCGGCCCTCCCGCCCCAGGAACAGGTCCTTCTGGCCGCCATGGCCGAGGTCTGGGCGGAGGAGGAGCGGAAGGCCCGGACCTGATTCACAGAAAGGAGCATCCGTATGCAGGCTGAAGCCTTTCTCTCCCTGCTGGAAGGTTGGTTCCGGGAAGCTGCGGGTACCGCCCTTCCCCTGTGGGAGGAGCTGCCCGGCCTTTCTGCCGGTGAGACGGGTATCCCGCAGATTTCGCCGGACAACTACCCGGCGGCAACCCGTCCGGTGGAAAGTCCCTGGCCGGATGGCCCATCCGGGGCTGCGTTGCCGGTATCGGCTGCCCTGACGGCGCCGTCCTTCCCGGATTTTACCGGGCGCAGCGGCTTCTCCGCCGGTGAGGGGTTGGAGCAGGCGGTTTTTTCTGCCAGTTTCCCCACTTTCACCCCTATGGAGGGGCTAACTGCGGCAGTTTCCCCCGATTGGCCCGCCTTTTCAGGGACTGAATTGCCCAATTTCCCCACTTTTCCCCCTTTGGAAAGGGGAGAGGGTGGGGAGATGCCCGCCCTTCGGGCGGCATCCGGCCCGGCTGAAGCTGTCTTCTCCCTGTCGGACCCGGCGGGCGCGGCCCCCGGTCTGCCAGCCCCCGGTCTGCCAGCCCCCGGTCTGCCAGCCCCCGGTCTGCCAGCCCTTTCGCTGCCAGCCCTTTCGCTGCCGGCCCTCTGGGCCGTCCCGGCTGCCGTTCCGGCCGCCGGAGCGGTGGAAGTGCCCGCCCTCTCCACCGGGGGGAAATCCCCCCGGCGCCCCCCCGACCCCCAACTCACCGAAGAGCCAGCGCAGCAGGCAGAGCCTGCCGCCCTCTCCGCCGCTTTGACGGTGGACGACCTGCTTTCCCAGCTGGAACAGCGGCTGATGCAGGAGTGGCAGGGTTCGTGCCGCAGCCGTTTCATCCCATAGAAAGGGGGACACCATGACCAGTATGTACCTGGGGCAGCTCGCCTTTCCGCTGCTGCCCGAATCCCTGACCCTGACCCAGCAGGCCGCCCACCAGCGGGTGACCCTCTGGGATCTGGGCGAGGTGACCCAGCTGCGCAGCCCCGGCCAGCTGACCCTCTCCTTCTCCGGCTTCTTCCCCGGGGAGGGAAGCCCCACCGCCGCCGAGGCCGCCCGCCAGCTGCGGGAGATGATGACCACCCATGCCGCCCAGCTCTTTGTGGTGGCGGGGGTG
>CALXFL010000249.1 GCA_944387515.1 uncultured Clostridia bacterium | reverse complement strand
GACTGTGGCTTTACTGCCACACCCGATCTACCCATTCATCCCTGGCAGGTGGAAAGTGCCCCTTATGGCACCGGTGAAACCCGTAAGGCTCTGCTCCGGGGTTACTATGCCGCCATCACGGCTATGGATAAAAATATCGGCCGGATTCTGGACCGGCTGGAAGAGAAGGGCCTGGCCGACAACACCATTGTCATCTTCACTGCCGACAATGGTATGAATATGGGCCATCATGGCATCTGGGGCAAAGGCAACGGCACCTTCCCGCAGAATATGTTTGACACCTCGGTGAAGGTTCCTTTCCTGATTTCCTTCCCTGGTCATATTCCAGAGAATCAGGTCATTCAGAACATGGCAAGCCATTATGATCTGTTCCCCACCCTGATGGACTATCTGGGCATCAGCGGGGAGGTTCTTCAGCCACTGCCCGGTAAGAGCCTGGCCCCCATTCTCCGGGGAGAGGCACAGCCGGATGATCAGGCTGTGGTGGTTTATGACGAATACGGACCGGTGCGGATGATTCGTGACCGGGAGTGGAAGTACGTTCACCGGGTGCCCTACGGTCCCCATGAACTGTATCACATTTCGGTAGATCCTGATGAGAAGGTAAACCTCATTGATTGTGAGGAGATGATGGAGATTCAGCGGGCCATGAAAGCACGGCTTCAGCAGTGGTTTGTGAAATGGGCTGATCCGGCACTGGATGGCAGCCGGGAGGATGTCACCGGCTTTGGTCAGCTCCGTCGGGCGGGTATTCATGCCGATGAGCAGCCAGTTTACTACGGTACCTATATCTACAAGCATCCCGGACGCCGGGAATAAAAGAAAACCGGGCTGCACAGGATTTGTTCCTCTGCAGCCCGGTTTTTTATCGGCTCTTTTTCCGGCACCACAGTCCCAGGGTGGTCAGCAGTGCGGCTCCCAGCCCATAGGGGATCAGAAGCAGCAGTGCGGTGGAAGCCGGTGCGCTGGCGCCTCCGTGTGCAATGGCACATTCCATACTGGCCCAGGAGTAGGCGGTCATGCCTACTGCCATATGGGAGAGAACACCAGCAGCAAGCAATAGAAGCACAGACAGTTTTTTCATCTCATTCCTCCATTCTGATGGAAAAGTCAGCCTGCCACCCTTCCTCCGGTGCCATCATGGCCATAGAGGAGCTGACAAACCGGACGGTGTACCGGACAGGGAAAATATCATCTGGCTCCCCCTGAAAGTATAGGGTACCGCTGGCCACAGGTCCCTTGTCATCCGACAAGGTAATGGTGACGTTGGCGTCCCAGCAGGTGGAGTTTTGGCCATCCCAGGGAGCCCAGTAGAGACCGCTTTCCGACGGCAGGGTGAGAGAAGAACCTTCATGATACAAATCTGTGGGGTCTTTGAGGGTACCGCCAGTGCAGCTGGCAGAAATGGTCAGCTGGGCTGGAAAGTTCATCTGAAAAGCGGGATAAATAGCGCTGATGGCTGGCGTCCAGTTCCAGGTCAGCTGGCTGACTTCTGTTTCCGGTGCGAGCAGCAGGATGCTCTGGATCTCGCTGGGCATGGGGGAATGGTGATAGATGTCCACCAGCCACAGTTCTTCACCGGTTTGAAGAAGAAAATACCGTTCTGACAGCTCCTGATACCGGCAGTCTTCCCAATCCGGCTGTACGCTGCTGTCAAAGGTGAGAGCGGCCCACGCTTCCGGGGAATAGGGCATCTCCTGCCACCGCCAGGTCACCGGTTCGATTGTCAGGGGAGCTTCCTTTCCGATGGTCAGGGTAACGCCTGTGGGTGTGATGTCCAGGCTGTTATCCAGTGGAGGAAAGAGCAGGGAACTGGATGGTGTTAAATAGAGACGATCCACCGTCAGATATCTGCCTGTCTGAAGTGTGGAGGACAGGGGATTGGTGAGCAGGCAGACAGCTGCCAGAACGGCGGCCATCAAAGCGGTCATACTCACCCACAGAGCGGGCTTCCGATAGTGAAGCACCCGTCCAATCCGGGCCCGGACGCCGACCTCTCCAAAGGCCAGTGGACAGACAGAAAGGTGTCGAGGCAGACTGCATGCCAGCAGTGCATGGGCGTATGCCTGTTTTTCTTTTATGTCGGATTTGCTCACCACCCGTTCATCACAGGCCAGTTCCAGATCCCGGCAGAATAGCACATACCCAAGCCAAACCAAAGGCTGAAACCAGTAAACAGCCAGCAGCAAAAAAGCCAACAGTTTCCACCAATGGTCTTTGCGATGAAGATGGGCTTTTTCGTGGGCGATGGCCCAGATTTTCTGCTCCTTTGGCAGGTCAGAGGGAAGGTAGATGCGGGGACGGAAAAATCCCAGCAAAAAAGGCGTGTCCACCTGGTCACAGATCCAGATGCCCGGTTCCACCTGCAGTGCTGCCGCTACCCGGCGGTGCAGCAGCCAAAGAGAGACCATGCCATACAGCAGGATGATTCCCAGACCGATCACCCAGATTACCGATCCGCTGAAAGCCAGAATCTGTGCCGGATTGGCGCTGTTTTCCGGTACCGGAGCCAGTGACTCGGATAAAATGGGATTGACGGCATGGTTGACTGCAGAGATACCGGTGTGAATTTCGGGCGCAGGCGCATAAAGGATGGAAGGGTTGACCACCTCGCTGCTGGGGAGGAGGCTGAAGATGCTTTCCACCGAAAAGGGGCACAGCAGCCGGATGGCTGCCAGACTCCAGAGAAGACAGCTGATCCATTTGGGGCTTTTCCTCAGCAGAAGCCGCAGCACGGCTACCGCTAAAATGACCCAGCCCGCCGCCATGGCCATGTTGACCAGCTTGATAAACAGTGTTGTCACTTTACTCCCTCCTCTGCCTGGTCAATCATCCGTCGGATCTCCTGGACCTCTTGGGGGCTCAGGGCCTTCCGTTGGGTAAAGGCCGCCAGAAAGGCGGGCAGGGAGCCTGCAAAGGCTTCATTGACCAGTTCTTCTCCCTGCATGGCGTAGTAGTCTGTCCGGGAGATCTTGGCGGTCACCATGCCGTGGTCATTCTGAAAGAGTCCCCGTTCACAGAGCTTACGCAGGACGGTATAGGTGGTGGGTTTTTTCCAGCAGAGTTCCTGTTGACAGAGCCGCACCAACTCTCCTGATGAAAGGGGAGCGTGTTCCCAGATCAGGTCAGCAAACCGGGATTCTACCGGTCCCAGTCTTGTCATTTCCATCTCGTCACCTCCTTTGGGTTTATAGAGAATAAACCTTACATCTTGAGTTTATTACGAATAAACCATTTTGTCAAGTGCTTTCGGTGCATCAATAAAAATTCAAAACCCATTGACAAAAACTGCCGGCGGGGGTATGCTGATTTGGGTTTTCAATTTTAACAGAGGAGCGATAAACAGATGAGTCAAATTATAGGGTATATTGTGGC